>JBCDHA010000130.1:0-8317 GCA_038750705.1 Bacteroidota bacterium | reverse complement strand
TAAATAGATAAACACTTGAAGCTTTCCAGGACTACGCCAGCAAGGGTCCACAGCCCATGCTCAAACTCAGTTCAATCCGAACCAATCCCAACAAAATTGATGACCAATCAAAACTCAATACAAAGATAGTACTTGAGTATGACCCTTAAAAGTGTATATTAACCGATATTAAAAAAAGTAAATTCTGAAAAGAAATATTACATTATTAATTATTTCAATATTTATTGACAAAACAGGATTATAATCGACACTTCCTCACTTAATCCTTGGAAGGATTCAAGTATATACTTTACATCAAAAACCTCCCAAAAGTCTGTTAAACAGGTACTTAAACTTAATTTGATGTACGTATTTATACCTACTCTATATTAAGTATAATTTGGTATTTCGGTCTAATTCGCCAAATATTCATTCTTACTTTCCAAAAAAATACACTTCTTTGAATTCCATGAATCATTGAAAAAGTTCAATGTATAAAATTTATATAAACCCAAAATAAGTAGGCGCCGTAGCGCTTTTGGCCCTAAGTAAAGATAGTCCAGTGGTTCTTGGCAAAGGAGTCAGATTCGTTCTTGGTCGTTAAATATTTTATTATGAAACATCGCTATTTTTTTTGTTTGTTGCTGGTGATCTGTGCGATCCCTCCGACGATTTCTCAGTCTCAAGACGATTTGTCCAAAGAAGAGCTTTTTGATCTTTCTTTAGAAGAACTTATGAATCTTCCTATTGTTTCTGCCTCTAATAAAAAAGAAACTGTATTTGAAGCCCCCTTGTCAAGTTATACCATAACAAAAGACGACATTACTAATTCAGGAGCTACCTCCATTCCCGAAGCATTGAGATTATGTCCCGACCTTATTGTTAGGGAACTGTACAACGGTTCTTATGATGTTCATCTGCGTGGTTTTGATAATATATCGCGGTATACAGACTTTAATGCCCAATCCAATCGAATTACATTGGTCATGATCAATGACCGCCCGGTATTCAACTATAGCTTTGGTTTAACTCTGTGGGAAACATTACCTGTGGATTTAATCGATGTGGAACGTATAGAAATTGTTCGTGGTCCCAGCGCGCCCCTATTTGGCCCCAATGCTGTAGCAGGTGTAATCAATGTAATTACCAAAAAAGATTTCGAAGAAGGTACTGATGTAGCTGCGAATGTTCAGTACGGCACACCTAATACATTTGTGGGTAATGTATTATTTAGCCGCAAAATCAATGAAAATATCGAAGTAGCTTTGTCCGGCAACTACCAAAGTCGTGACCGGCATGAGGAATTATATTATAACTATGAATTGGACGAATACTCTACGGATCCTCCAACAGCAACGGATGAAACGGAGTTCTCAATAGAAAAATACGGTATCAATGGCTACATGAACTACGCCAAAGATCAACTAAACATTGACCTATCCGCCGGCTACCAGGATTCTCGTGCACAACGTCCCTTCCTTACCAATGACACACCTGTGTTCGGTAATAACAACAGTTATTATCTAAATGTAAATTCTAATTATAAAAAATTTGGCGTTAGGTTTTCTTACACCAACGGATTTGATGAATTAATAGAAAGCACGGATCAGTCTGCAGAGTTAATAACTACCTATGATTATAACATACTAAATACTAACCTAAATTACTCCTGGGAGCTGTTGGATTCGAAGTTAGAAATTGTCCCTTCTTTCAACTACCAGCATGTAGTCTACGACGACACGGAATACGTTGGGGAATCTGCGGTCGGAGGTGTTTTAAACGCAAAAGTAAATCTTGATGTATTAGGTGGTGGGCTAAAAGCAGACTTTAGACCTACGGAAAAGTGGAGATTTGTGGCTGCCTTACGCCTGGATAGTTATGACACTCCGGACGATGTTTATCTTGCTTACCAGTTCATGTCCACATTTAAGCCTATTGATGATGTACTGCTAAGATTTGTTCACGCTAAGTCAAACAGCAGTTCATTTATGCTAAACAGCTTTAGAGACATAAGCATTCAGACCGTTAGCCCTACAGGAATACCCATTATTTTTAATATACGCGGAAATCAAGATTTAGACCTGGTGACTAATACCATGACAGAAATAGGTGCAAGATTCAAGATCACAAATAATTTGCAACTGGACGCATCTTTTTTCCATCAACAAATTGAAGATCTATCTGCTGCATCACCGCCTACGTCCGAATTTGATCCTGTTGATAATGTTATTCGCGCTGAGAGTGTTGAAGTTAATTTAGATGCTGTAGGAAAGCAAATAGGGGCTACGTTCTCCTTGAACTGGGTGCCTAACACAAACCTTGTGATTAAACCATTCATTACCCTCCAAAAGACAGATGTAGAAAACCTGATTGGCGATGATGATGTGGAAGATGGTGCAACACCTAATTATTACGGTGGTGCATTCATTAACTACAAACCCATTAATAAGTTAAACATTGGATTAAATCCATACTTTATGGCGAGTCAGGAGCTTTATCATACTGCGGATCTTGTTAGAACTTCAACCGAAGGTATTAAAGATGCTTTATTGATACTAAACGCTAAAATAGCTTACTCCATTACTGATAAACTCGATGTTTATTTTAACGCCAGGAATGTAGGAAGTGATGCAAGGCAACACTATGGTACTGATACTATTAGCGGGACTTATTTAGGCGGGCTTAGTTACAATCTTTAAACAACACTTCATTTTTTAAACTAAAGAAGCCGTCTCAGCTTATACTTTTTAAGACGGCTTCTTTTTTGATATTCTTCGAAACATCCGTTTCTCAAACGCCCAAAAGAATTTGAATTGGCCAAATACAAAGCCATATATAAGCAAGATAAGGTTATAGATAGGAAGGATCAAAACGTAATAGGCTACTGTAAACAACCAACTGCGTTCTCCATCTGCTAATATCATTGAAAGCACGGGTTCTTTAAGGAATAGAACGGTAAACCCGGTACATGCGAATACTATTAGTATTAAGATCACCCGAAGCGGACCCACGTCCCATTTTTGCTGAAGTTTTTCAAACCAACTCATAACTGACTGAATAATTGCCAAATTTGATCCTTCGGAACAGCGGCATCTATTCGTACCGGTTCTTTTTTAACCGGATGTATAAACTCCAATGACCTTGAGTGCAAATAAATAAGTTGCCCGCCTCCTTGCTTAGCGCCGCCATATTTCACATCTCCAAGAATGGGACACCCTATTTTAGCTAGTTGTACCCGTATCTGGTGTGGCCGGCCCGTAACCGGCCTAACTTCAAGTAAATAATACTCGGCAATCCTGCCCATCAATTTATAAGACAAAACGGCTTTCTGTGTTCCTTTACCCTCCTTATTGAATGCAGCAGTACGATTCGCCTCATGATTTTTCTTCAACCAGTGTATAAGCTCATCCTGTGTTTGTGGAGGGCGGTCCTTTGTTATGGCCCAATAGGTTTTTTGCACTTCCCGCTCACGAAATTGTGCATTCATACGTTCCAAAGCCTTGGATGTACGGCCAAAAAGAACTGCACCACTTACCGGGCGGTCCAATCGATGCACTATACCAAGGAACACATCTCCCGGTTTATTGTATTTCTTTTTTATGTAAGCTTTAACATGATCAGCCACAGTTTCATCACCGGTTTTATCCCCCTGCACCAACTCACCGGAAGCTTTATTAACCACAACGAGGTGATTATCTTCATATAAAATTGGTAATGCTGCAGCCATTGAATAAAAACTAATATAATTGGTAATTTTAAAGAAGCAAAGCTATGCAAACACTGACAATCGACAGATCAAAAGTATGGACTATTGAAGATTATCTTCAATTAGATGTGGAACTGTGCCAGCTTATTGATGGAAATCTAGTTATAACACCTGCACCAAATACAGAACATCAAAGGATTATAGGAAAGCTTCATATTCTGCTTCATCCATTCTTAGGTGACAGGGAGGAAGTCTTGCTATCTCCTATTGACGTGTTTTTGGATAAAAAAAACATTTATCAACCTGATATAGTATTTGTTACCCGCGAAAACTCCCACCTTATCAGTAAACGCGGCCTGGAAGGTGCACCTGACCTTATAATAGAAGTTATTTCTCCATCTAATAGTTTTATAGATCGATATACCAAAAAGAAAGCCTACTTCAAGTTTGCTGTGAAAGAATATTGGATTGTAGACCCGGCAAATAAGTCACTTGAGATCTACCTTCTCTCTCAGAAAAACCGTGACGAACCTTATTCATTCGTAGTTAATGAGGGCAAAGTGACCTCCACTATTATCAAAAACCTAAATTTTGATTTGAGGGAGCTGTTCTAGTCTATCACAGACTACCAAAGTCTTAGAGACTTTGGTAGTGAGATCGCCTCAAATTATCTAAAACTCTGAAGTAAAATGGAACTCTACGTCAGGAAAATTATCCTGAACCATGGTCAGCCAGGATCTGGACTCTGCCATAAATACCATTTTACCGTCTTTATCTTTGGCAATGTGCCGCATTTTAGAATCTAAAAATTCTTTTAACTTCTTTTTGTCCGTACTGTGCACCCAACACGCCTTAAACAGGTTAATGGGCATAAAGTCACAAGACGCTCCATACTCATGTTTTAAGCGATGCTGAATTACTTCAAACTGCAGGGCACCAACTGTTCCCACCACCTTTCGAGAACCCAGTTCATACGTAAATAGCTGAGCGACACCTTCTTCCATGAGCTGATGGAGGCCTTTTTCCAATTGTTTTGTTTTCATGGCGTCCTTGTTTACTACCTCTTTAAAAATCTCAGGTGAAAAACTTGGTATACCCTTATACATTCCCCCCTCTCCTTCTGACAAGGTATCTCCAATCTTTAAATTTCCGGTATCATACAACCCTACAATATCGCCTGGCCAGGCTTCATCAACCATTTCTTTTTCCTGTGCAAGAAAAGCAGTAGCATTAGAAAAGCGTATTTTCTTATCTGCCCGCACATGATAATAATTCGTGCCTCGTTCAAATTTTCCAGCACAAACCCTTACAAAAGCTATTCTGTTTCTGTGATTAGGGTCCATGTTAGCATGTATCTTAAATATGAATCCTGAAAATTTCTTCTCATCGGGCTCTATCTTTCGAACTTCAGTCTCTCGTGCTAATGGTGATGGAGCTAATTCAATAAAACAATCCAATAATTCTTTAACACCAAAATTATTTACTGCACTACCAAAAAATACCGGGGCTACATTCCCTGTCAAATACTGGTTGACATCAAACTCCGGATAAACACCTTCGATCAGCTCTACATCTTCTCTGAGTTGGGCTGCATCATTCTCTCCTATTTGCTCATCTATTCTGGCGTCATTGATATCCTCAATCTGAATACCTTCTTCCTCGAGTTTTGATTTGCTGGGCTGAAACAGATGCAAACTTTTATTGAATAGGCTGTAAACGCCCTTAAACGTTTTACCCATACTTATGGGCCATGAAAGTGGTCTTACATTTATGCTTAGCTTCTCTTCTATCTCATCTAATAAATCGTAAGGATCGCGTCCTTCCCTATCCAGCTTGTTAATGAAGCAGATAACCGGAGTTTTTCGCATCCGACAAACTTCCATTAATTTCTCGGTCTGCATCTCTACCCCTTTTACACAGTCAATCACCATAATCACACTATCCACCGCTGTTAAAGTGCGATAAGTATCTTCGGCAAAATCCTGGTGACCGGGGGTATCCAAAATGTTGATCTTCTTTCCTTGGTAATCAAAGGCCATTACTGAGGTAGCCACAGAAATACCCCTTTGCTTCTCTATCTCCATCCAGTCTGACCGTGCATGCATTTTAATCTTACTCGATTTCACCGCTCCGGCCGATTGAATGGCCCCGCCAAAAAGTAATAACTTCTCTGTTAGTGTAGTTTTCCCCGCATCCGGGTGACTGATGATACCAAACGTTTTTCGCCTTACTATTTCTTCTTGAATTGCCATGTTGTCTTAATGAAGGCGCAAAATTACACTACTTGACGATTAGTTCAACGATCACCGTTTTAAGTTCCCGTTTTTAAGTCGATGATATGAGACCCATTGAACTGGACAGAGCGGATTAAAACTTTCTGACATTCTGTCACCAAAATCCAATTGGCACAACCATTGATCATGGCAGAAATACTTAATCAGGAGTATTGAAAATTAAAGGTATCTATAAGTAATAACGATCATGGGAAAAATTATTGGAATTGACTTAGGAACTACCAACTCGTGCGTTGCCGTAATGGAAGGTAATGAGCCGGTTGTAATTCCTAACAGTGAGGGAAGAAGAACCACTCCTTCTATCGTAGGTTTTCTGGACGAAGGAAAAGGCGAAAGAAAAGTGGGCGACCCTGCAAAACGACAAGCAATCACAAATCCACAAAATACCATAAGCTCTGTAAAAAGGTTTA
The DNA here is from genome assembly GCA_038750705.1 of Bacteroidota bacterium. Classification (GTDB taxonomy): domain Bacteria; phylum Bacteroidota; class Bacteroidia; order Cytophagales; family Cyclobacteriaceae; genus Fulvivirga. The sequence goes on along the minus strand of JBCDHA010000130.1, from coordinate 1,928 downwards.
TGGGTAAAAAATATACTGAGGTTGGCGAAGAATTAAAGACCGTTTCTTACAACTTAGAAAAAGGTAACAACGATACCGTTCGCGTTAAGATCGGTGACAGAAATTATACCCCACAGGAAATTTCAGCAATGATCCTTCAAAAGATGAAATCTACTGCTGAAGATTACCTTGGAACAGAAGTAAAAGAAGCTGTAGTTACCGTTCCTGCCTACTTCAACGATGCTGAACGTCAGGCTACCAAAGAAGCGGGACAAATTGCCGGCCTTGAAGTAAAAAGGATCATCAATGAGCCTACAGCAGCCGCACTAGCCTACGGGTTAGATAAGAAAAATGCAGACATGAAAATTGCAGTGTACGACCTTGGTGGTGGTACATTCGATATTTCTATTCTTGAATTGGGTGACGGCGTATTTGAAGTAAAATCAACAAACGGTGATGTGCACCTCGGTGGTGACGACTTTGACCAGGTGATTATCAACTGGTTGGCTGAAGAATTCCTTGCCGACGAGAATATTGATCTTAGAAAAGATCCTATGGCCCTTCAAAGACTGAAAGAAGCTGCTGAAAAGGCTAAAATTGAACTCTCAAGTTCTACAGAAACCGAGATTAACCTGCCTTACATTATGCCGGTTGATGGTGTGCCCAAGCACTTGGTAAGAAAGCTTTCAAGAGCCAAGTTCGAGCAACTTGCTGACGCATTGATCAAAAGGTCTATGGAGCCTTGTAAACTTGCCTTGAAAGACGCAGGTATGAGTCCTTCTGACGTTGATGAAGTTATCTTGGTAGGTGGATCAACGAGAATCCCCAGAATCCAGGAAGAAGTAGAAAAATTCTTTGGTAAAAAACCTTCTAAAGGTGTAAACCCTGATGAAGTTGTGGCCATCGGAGCGGCTATCCAGGGCGGTGTATTAACAGGTGAAGTTCAGGACGTACTTTTACTTGACGTTACACCTCTGTCACTGGGAATCGAGACAATGGGTGGTGTGTTTACCAAGCTTATAGAATCAAACACTACTATCCCTACTAAGAAATCAGAGGTATTCTCAACCGCAGCTGATAGCCAGCCTTCAGTAGAGATCCACGTACTGCAAGGTGAGCGACCAATGGCCAGGGATAACCGAACTATAGGCAGGTTCCACCTTGATGGAATACCACCGGCACCAAGAGGAGTACCTCAAATTGAAGTAACCTTCGACATTGATGCTAATGGTATCCTGAACGTATCTGCCAAAGATAAAGGCACTAATAAAGAGCAAAAGATCAGAATTGAGGCTTCTTCCGGCTTGACTGATGAAGAAATCGAAAAGATGAAGCAGGAAGCTCAGGCTAATGCTGATGCAGATAAGGAAGCGAAAGAGAAAGTTGAGAAAATAAATGCCGCTGATTCATTGATCTTCCAAACTGAGAAGCAACTGAAGGAGTATGGTGACAAGCTTTCTGACGGAAACAAATCTGCCATAGAAGGTGCTTTGGAAGAGTTGAAAAAAGCACACCAGTCTCAGGACCTGGCGGCTATTGACACGGCCATGGAAGGCCTGAATAAAGCCTGGGAAGGCGCGGCACAAGAAATGTACGCAGCCACAGGCGGAGCAGATGCGGCGCAAGGTGCACCAAATGCAGGACCTGCTGACGCGGGAGCTGCAGGTTCAACGGAAGGTGATGACGTAGCCGATGTTGAATTTGAGGAAGTGGATGACAAAAAATAAAATCCACTGATTAATTATAGATGAGAAAAGGGGCGAGAGAGCCCCTTTTTTTTATGCCTAAAGAATATAAATAAGTTTGTTTATAAATAGTAATTATATTTATTTATTATAGACTAAAGTACTAATGTTTACAAACGTTTATAGTCTTTTGCAAACGGATAGTGCACTATATTCGGTTGTTATGGTGCATGAATAGAATGAAGAAGATACTACTCATATATG
>JBCDHA010000129.1:0-8333 GCA_038750705.1 Bacteroidota bacterium | reverse complement strand
TTGAATTTAACATGGTCCGATAAACTGGTAAGGCTTCAAGACGAAACATTAGTACTTTTTAATTCCAACTCATGATAGCCAAACGTTACTTCTCACCAGCTCGCTCTAATTTAAAACTTATGAGAATCTACTTTTTGCTCTTCTTAGTGTGGATAAGCACATTCTTTGGATGTCAAAATAGTCGGAACGAGAAAAGCAGTGCTGAATTGACTTTTGATTCTTTGTTACTCGTTCAGAAGGAATCCTGGAATATTCCCGGCGTTGCAATAGGTGTCCTGAGAAATGATAGCGTTGTGTATGCTAAAGGGTTAGGTGTGAAATCAATCAAGACGGGGGATGCTATCACAACCAAATCCATTTTCCATATGGCTTCTGTCTCCAAGCCATTTACTGCCACTGCTATTGTTCAACTCATGGAGCAAGGAAAATTAGATCTCGATGATAAACTGATCCAATATATCCCCTATTTCAAAATGGAAGATACCAGGTATCGAGAAATAACAATCAAACATATCTTAACGCACACTTCAGGTATTCCTGATGAAGACGATTATGAATGGAGTCAACCGCAATATGATGAAGGTGCAGCTAAAAGGTATGCCTCTAGCTTTTCAGAAACTATTTTAGATTTTGAACCCGGAACAGAATACAATTACAGCAATGCAGCCTATGACTTATTAGCCAATGTCATCTCTTCATTGTCCGGGATGACATTTGAGGATTACATGAAGAAGTTCATTTTTGAACCTGTGGGAATGACCAGTAGTACTTTTTATACGCCTGACGTACCGGAAAATCTGGCTACCACGCCTCACATACTTGATGATTCCTTGCAAATTGCTACAGGATATCACTACCCCTATAACAGGAGACACGCGCCAAGTTCAACCTTACAATCAAATGTCGAAGATATGCTTAAGTGGGCCAGAGTTAACTTAAACAAAGGAGAAATTGACGGCAAAAGAATTTATTCTGAAGATTCTTACCATCTTTTGACCTCACCTCAAGTTGAAACGCAATGGGCGGCAAACAGAGCTTTAGGATGGGGAATTCGAGAAGTTGGTGAATACAAAGTTATTAACCACAGTGGTGGCGATGATGGTTACCTTTCCTTTTTTGCCTTTGTTCCTGAGAAGAATCTTGGCTTTGTTATGATGGCAAATAATGATTTTTATTGGAGTGGAGATGCATCGAGAATTTGGATGCAGCAACTCCTCTTAGGCCAAGTAGAAAAAGAATGGAAGGTCTCGATTGGCTATAAACTGAAGGATTATATCCTAACGGAAGGAATAGAAAAATGCAAAGAGGTCTATTTTCAAATAGCAAAGGAAGACAGCATTTATTGGTGCGAACCGAAGTTTTTGGACGAGTTAGGTTATAGTCTACTTTGGCGCGGGCATAAGGAAGCGGCCTTGGACATATTTCAATTCGCTGTTGAGCTTGAACCGGATAATGCTACTTGGAATGAAAGCGTAGGAGAAGCTTATCTTGCTTTAGGGGAAAAAGAGAATGCTATCGAGTGGTACGACAAAGCTGTCGAGCTCAACCCTAAACAAGAATATTCGAAAGCAAAACTTATGGAATTAGGAAAAAAAGAGCGTAGGTGAATCATAAAAAGAGATACAGATGATTCCGTATGCCAGGTGCATCTTCCTTTACTACTTAACGAAAATTAACCTTACCTACATTCTGAGGAGTTGAGCAACGACCGGCAGAAATTTGATCTTCTTAACTATCTATCTATTTAGATATAGAAAAGTTATATTTAGTACTATCAAAATTTCATTCATACATGTATAGTGCCACGTCGCAGGCAATGGATCAAGATGCGACAAAAGGAAATTATGAAAACATATGCGGACAAAAAACAAGAAAATAAAAGTCAACCTGCGGTAAATTCGGCTATACAAAGACTAACCAGCACCAGGTCAACTTTTGAGTTCTCAGATAAAAGACCGGAGGTTGTCGCTCAACGACGGCTGAAAGAGATAATGAATGCGAATCCTCAAACCAGACAATTGCGGGCTTTTCAGGAAATGGCGAATAACAGTCCTCAATCCGAACAGGCAAGGCAACTGCAGGCAATTGCCAATGCATCCTCCATGCAACAGGAATCTATACAACCAAAGGTTATTCAACGGGTGGCAGCAACTGATATAAAGGAATCGAATGACTTATTTAAAATTAACGATCAGCTTGCCAATAATTACAATTCTTATGTTAAGAAAGTCGAGTCAATTATTTCCAAAACAGAGAAAAATAATTATGCCAATGGCCTATTAAACTGGGCGGTACAATATCATAAAGAAGCCGCCGGCTCGGACGCTGAGCTCAGGCGAGTTTTGTATCATGAACAAGCTTCTGACGAAGGCAATGGTAATCGAATGAGGTTAGGTAGAAATAATACTAAGGAATCGGATATTGTAGGTGATGTGGCCGGTAAAAAAAGATCTGAAGAAGTAAAAGCAGTGACAACTACGAACTCTGATACAGTAGAGTCGCAAATAAACAGATCGCTTAAACAGTTAGAGGATACCAGAGCAATTAACAAGCCTGCACGGAAAGTGGTCATTTATATTTACAATAATCGCAACCCCTGGCCTTTTGACAGTATCAATAGCGCTAAAGGGAAATCAAATGCAGCAATAAAAACTGCGTCTATGAACAGACTAAAATCTAAACATAAGCGGGTAAAAGGGGGCATCCACATTGTTGTAAATGATGTAAATAAGTTCACTGCCAGTAAGAAGAACAACGGTACAACAACCATCGAGATGACTTGGCCAAATGCTGCTGAAAAGACTCCGGCAAAACGCAGAACGGGTATTAAGTCCCAGGTGGGTGGAAGTGCTTCACCTTTTAGAACGAAATAACTTTTTTAGTTACGCTCCCTTAACATGCTGAATAAAACGACAGGTAAAATTAAGTCTTACACCTTACGATTAAGCATAAGGTCTGACACCTAGATGATTTGAATCACGTAAATAATGTGGTTTATCTCCGGTGGATGCAAGATATTGCGGCAGAGCACTGGCATTCAATAACTACACAGGAAATTCGAGACACGCATCTCTGGATGGTTATGTGCCATGAAAATTGACTATAAAGGTCAGGCCGTTTTGGGAGATGAACTGGAAATGACCACATGGATAGATAAAGCCGAAGGCGTGAGGACACGCAGAAATACGGAAATACGAGATGGTAATTCCGAGAAGATAATAGTTTCAGCCAAGACGATGTGGTGCCTTATTGATGGCCATTCTAAGCGTCCAAAGCGCTTCACGGCTGAATTCATATAGCTATTTATGTAAACCCGGTCAGAAGCTTTATTCACACAAGACTATTCTTTACTTTTGGCGCTTTTAGAAAAACTAGCTTAATATGTCTTTGAAACTTGTATCCTGGAATGTAAACGGAATTAGAGCCATTGTTAAAAAAGGCTTTTTAGATAGTGTGGCAGAAATGTCTCCGGATATCATTTGTTTACAGGAAACTAAAGCGCAACTTGAGGATGCGCAAACTGCACTTTCATTACTCCCTGAATACAAGAGCTACATTAACTACTCAAAGGCGAGAAAAGGCTATTCCGGTACCGCTATTCTCACTAAGCAAGAGCCTATTAATGTAACCCAGGATATGGGCATTGAAGAGCACGATCAGGAGGGGCGCATAGTTACTGCGGAATTTGATAAGTTCTTTTTGCTTAATGTTTATACTCCTAACTCCGGTTCAGGCTTAAAACGACTGGATTATCGTGAAACCTGGGATGCGGCGTTCTTAGATTACATGAAAGCCCTTGAAGCCAAGAAGCCACTGATTGTTTGTGGCGATTTAAATGTGGCCCATGAAGATATCGATATTGCGCGCGGTAAGCAGAACTACAACAAGTCGGCAGGCTATACACAAAGGGAAATTGACGGGTTAGAAAGATATCTTTCCAACGGCTGGGTAGACAGCTTCAGAAAGCTTTACCCGGAAGAGGTGAAATACTCGTATTGGAACCAGATGTTTAATTCGAGAGAACGAAATGTAGGCTGGCGTATTGACTACTTTCTAGTTAGCGATAAACTCATGCCTAACCTAAAAGATGCCGCTATCTACAATGAATACCATGGCTCAGATCATTGTCCTGTAGCTATAGAACTTAACCCATAGCAGCTATTGACTTTAAAGTTGAGAGCAGTTTATGCACCGTTCACCTTTTACTCTAACCATTAGACAGGTCTGAAATAACCACGCAGATTTTTGAAGGTTAATACGGGTGAGGTGCCAGAGGATTTGTCTATATGACTTTAAAAGTTTTCATCGCTTTTGTAGATGTTATTGTAGCTTTTCAAAGTCTGTTTTTTTCTGTCTTTCTTCTAACATTTAAAAAGCATAAGAATTTCGGAAATTACTTCTTTGCAGGCTTTCTGTTTCTCACGGGTATACATTTCATAAATCTTACCTTTTTTCACGTACTAACTTCTTTTTACAGTATAAGTGTATCCGCTATTTGTGGAACTCTTTATGGGCCGCTTTTATACTATTATCTTGCTTTTCAGCTTAGAAAGAAGGTGTTTCCAATACACGTTTTACCTGCACTATTACATCTTCTGCCACTTATCTGCATGGCGGTGACTCTTGTAGTTGTGGAGAAAGAAGATTCCTTTGCATGGGTTCAGATACCTACATACCTCCTTTTATTTTTTTATTTATCGGTATGTAATATGTGGCTATATGAAAATGGTAAGAGGAGTCTAATAAATGATGCCATAAAATCGTGGCTGCGTTTTTTATACGGTATGTTCCTTGTCCTTATAGTCGGGTACACATTCACCGGAATCATGGAACAAACACTGAACCGAAACTTCTATATCACGCTTCAGTTGACTCATGTTATTTTTCACGCATTTTTCATTAATGCACTTCTTTTTTTAACTCTAAAATATCCCGATATAATTTCCGGGAAAGAGTATTTAAAAAACCGTTTGGCCCAGACGATAAATGGAAAATACGCCTATTCCAATCTTGGGGATCAAGAAGCGCAACGTATACTCACTAAGCTGGAAAGGGCCATGGCCATCGATGAGATTTATAAAATTCCTGATCTTACTTTGGAAAAAATCAGTGAAAAGCTACAGGAGGAATCCAAATACATTTCTGAATCTATTAATAAGTTTGCCGGTAAAAACTTCAAGGAATACATTAATGAAATAAGGGTTGATGAAGCTGCAGCCATGTTTTCCAACCACGAATATTCAGATTGGCGAATTAATGAAGTTATGTATGCGGTAGGCTTCAGGTCTAAGTCATCATTTAATACCAACTTTAAAAAGTATACAGGCAGAACACCTAAAGAACATAGAGATAAATATTGTCTCCGGCATAATTGATCGTGGTGCGAACTACTACGTTTATCTTGGAATGTATTAAAGATCAACACAAGATTTCACCCATACTGCGGCAGTTTAGGTACAATTATTTGATAATCAGTAGGTTGATGTGATTGTGTATCCCCTTATTCTTCTGATTTAGGAATACCTTGAAATGATAAACTTTGCCATTACAACAAGCATCACTCTAATATAGCCTGTACGAGATTGGACATTAATGACGAGCATATCTACTATTTTCTTACTGTTATTGTTGCCTTTCAGAGTTTCTTTTTCTCGGTATTTTTATTGACGTTCAAGAGTCATAAAAATATCGGTAACTACTTCCTGGCCGCCTATCTTTTTTTTACCGGAGTTAACTATTCCTTTCTGGCGTTCCACGAGTTTTTAGCGCAATTTATATCCATTGAAATAACACTGTTATGCCTTAATGCCTATGGTCCATTGTTGTATTTCTATTTGACACATCAACTGAGGCTTAAAAGTGTCTTCGTTAGTAACCGGTTTTTATGGATCCACTTTATCCCCACCTTGTATACTTTGTCTTGGACAGCATTTATTAAACCCTATGTCAGTAATCCACATTCACCCCTAAGTAATTGGATACACATGCCCACATATATATTTTTGACCGTTTATTTGACAATTTGCAATTTGCATTTGTATCAAAAAAAAGGCGAGATCATATCAGTACAGTCCACGTTGATGAACTGGCTGAGGTTTCTTTATGGATCGTCTTTAGTAATCACATCCAGCTTTGCGTGTATAATCCTTTTTGTTGAATCGTATAACATCACTACTTATTTTATCATGATGTTGATAGTAACAGCGGGTAAGTTGATTTTTATAAGCGGCTTGTTGTTTCTGGCTCTTAAATACCCGGATTTAATTGTTGAACGGAACTATCTAAAAAACAGGATCGCTGAAGGCCATGATGAAAAGTACGCGTATTCTAGTCTGGGCCATAAAGAAGCCGAGGTGATTTTGTTAAAGATTAACGAGGTTATGAATTCAAGGAAATCATATAAAACACCCGGTCTTACCCTTGAAAATCTGAGCGAATCGATCTGTGAAGATTCAAAGTATGTGTCACAGTCCATTAATCAACTGACAGGTAAAAATTTTAAAGAATACATTAACACGTTAAGAATAAAGGAAGCTGCACGAATGTTTGCAGATGCTGAGTATACAGATATGAGGATAAATGAAATAATGTATGACGTTGGCTTCAGGTCTAAGTCTTCTTTCAATTCTAATTTTAAAAAGTATACCGGGTATACACCCAAAGAATATAGAAAGCTATGTTTACCAGATGAACTAAGCAATAACGATTAAGTGGATAACCTCCACAAATAGTGAATATCATAATCGCCATATTTTATATGCATCATTTCAGCACATCGCTCCTGGTTTATACATAGTTGAGGTTTTATCAATCTGCGCTGACTTATATGGTCCGGTTTATTTTATTAGCTGGTAATCGGATGAATCTTCAATTTAAGGCGTGGTAATATGGCTTTTTTACTGCTTTACTTATGTTTTGATTCATCCGATGCTTTGATTCTGGTCATTGTCTTGTGCTGAGTTTAGTATTTAGAAGTACTGGCGTCCGAGAAAAGATTTTTTGATTTGGAATCATTTCCTAAAAACACCCTTTTAATACCCTCAAAGGACAGTTCTTAGTTACTCCGGCCACTTGGCTGGTGGGGGTAGTTTTCAGCTTTGAGGAACAATCTTTTCTCGGACGCTTTAAAGACACTTTTTTCTTGTTCAAAAAATTAGTCGGAAACCAGTTATTTAGAAAGAGACTACTTCTTATCCATTTTATACCGTTCTGTTATACCTTCAGCGTCCCTCCGTATAAAACCCAAATGGATATTAGTTTATATAGAGTAAGGGGAAAAGGTGCGAGAAGAAATTTGAGAACCCTTTTTAGCTAATGTTTTAACACTTGCCTATTTCCATAATTTTTGAAGTCATCAAGTTGACCTTCTCTCTAATATTTGAGCGTTTAATCGTCATAAGGAGCGTTTTTTACTTATTTGTCCATATAACCAACATCGGGAGACAATCTGAAAATCGGTTTCAAAACATCTTTAGAAACCATTTTGATCAATCTGTTTAACTTTTTTGAGCGTACACTTACTCAGTTAATTAATTGCTGAGAGTGATGGAAAAATTTTACCTACGAACGTTAATTTTATCAGACGATGTTAAGTATGCATCCGATGTGTCTAAGGTTTTAAGCCTGGAGTCCGGTGTCTTGATTGTAGACTTGATCAGATCAGATCAAATTGATCTCGCCCGTAAGTACCTGTCAAATACTGATCTACTATTATGCGATTTAGATACAATTGGCCTTGACATAATCAATGAACTACGGGCAAGCGATATTAAGACACGGTTATTATTAATTAGTGACGACTCTGATTTAATACTCGATTCAATTCAGTACGGTATAAGCGGTTTTGTAAATGGCAGAGCTAAGTTTTATGAAATATTAAATGCTGTAAGTAGAATTAGATTGGGAGAGTATACATTGAGTACAGCTTCCATTGTGAAATTACTCGATAGTAGCCGAAAGGCAAACACAGGAGATTTTACAAAACGTGAATTTGAGGTACTAAGTGAGCTTGCACGAAGCAAATCATATCGGCAGATTGGAGAGAGCCTTGGTATTACCAGTCAGACGGTAAAATCACACCTCGAGAGGATATATCAAAAGCTAGGGGTTAATAACAGGTTTAATGCGGTGGAGAAAGCAGTTGAAATGAAATACATCTAGGTGAACATGTGTAGCCATGTTATTTTATATTGATCAGGTATTCACACATCAATGACCGGGGGCTTTATGGCCCTTTTTTTATTTCACAACTTTAAGAAGAGAGGCTTCTCTATAGATGAGTAGTAAACATCCTGTCAACATTGAGCCTTTCGAATTGGGTGTTTGACTGCCCT
>JBCDHA010000128.1:0-8355 GCA_038750705.1 Bacteroidota bacterium | reverse complement strand
TGGGAGTGGGCGCTGTTGGCAGGTTGTTTGGAATTACCATTTCCCGTAGATGCGGTTTATCAACAATTAAGCAGTCCAAGTTATGATCAATTAATGTTGGAAACCAGGGGAAAGTTTGGCGGGCAACCTATAGAGAAAAGCAAAGTACTGCGTACAATTCTCAAAAGTAAAGACCGACTTCGTGCATTGGGGATTGTTGCTGATCAGTCCCCAAGGAAAAAATCTCCAAAATACTGGTCAACATTTTTGAATCAGGACACTGCGTTCTTTTTGGGGCCGGAGCAAATAGCGCGAGCCGCTAATTACCCGGCATACTTCTTTGCAGTAACGCGGGTTAAGAGAGGACGCTATACCGTAGAGCTAAAACCACTGGTACAACCACCATATGGAAAAGATGATCACTCACTTTTGGAAAGTTATGTGAAGGCAACAGAAGAACTGGTTAGGGCTGACCCGGCCGGATACTTATGGTCTCATAAAAGGTGGAAGCTGAAACGTGAAGACTTCGGTTAGGTTAATATTGATTCAATATCATCCTTTGACAGGCTTTTTACAAAGCTCTCTTCAGTAGTAATCAGATTTTGCGCCAGGTTTCGCTTGTGCTTCTGTAACTCTAGTATTTTTTCTTCAACTGTACTTTTACTGATGAATTTGTATGTAAATACCTGGTTTTCCTGCCCGATCCTATGCGCTCTATCTACAGCTTGGGCTTCAATTGCCGGGTTCCACCAGGGGTCAAGTATGAACACATAATCGGCCTTGGTGAGATTAAGCCCTACACCACCTGCTTTTAGCGAAATTAGGAATACGCGGATATTAGGATCATTTTGAAAACGCTCTACCTGGCCTTTGCGGTCTTTTGTAGATCCATCAAGGTAGGCGAAATCAATGGCCATTTCTTTTAAATGATCTTTTACAATGGATAAATGCTTAACAAACTGACTGAAAATCAATACATTATGACCCTCGCTTATGGTGTTATCCAGCATGGAAATCAAATCCCAAAGTTTACCGGAGGCACCTTCATAATCTTGATCAACCATTTTAGGATGATTGGCAATTTGCCGCAGCTTGGTGAGCCCCTGAAGTAATATGAGTTGCGATTTATTCAGCCCTTTTTCCTCAATATTTTCAAGGATTTTATCCCTGTAGAAGGACTTAACTTTTTCGTATTCAGCTTCCTGATCTGGCAGCATGCTGCAATATTGAATATTTTCTACCTTGTCCGGCAGTTCCGTGGCTACCTGAGATTTATTTCTGCGAAGGATGAAAGGTTTTATAATGGAATAGAGTTTCTGCATTTTGGCCTGGTCACCCTGCTTTTCAATTGGGGTCAGGAATTCATTTTTGAAAAGCTTTTGATTACCCAGCAGGCCGGGGTTTATAAAACTAATTTGAGACCATAGATCCATGGTACTGTTTTCCAGTGGTGTACCGGTAAGGATCAAACGATTTCGTGTATTTAAGTCTTTTACAGCTTTGGCTATATTCGATGTCGGGTTCTTTATAGCCTGAGATTCATCAAGAATAACATAGTTAAAATAATATTCACAGAGAATATCTACATCCAGTCTTACAATGCCATATGAAGTAAGGATGATATCATATTTCGCGAACTTCCTAGGATCTTTATCACGGTTCGTACCGGTATAGGTAAAGACCTTAAGCTTAGGGGTAAACCGTTTAGCTTCCATTTCCCAGTTATAAATTAGAGAGGTGGGCATCACTAATAAGGAAGCTCCTTCAGAACCGGCTTCTTTTTCAGCTTGTAGTAGTGCCAAGGTTTGCACAGTCTTTCCTAACCCCATGTCATCGGCCAGGCAGCCGCCAAATTTGAATTTATTAAGGAAGCGAAGCCAGTCGTACCCGGCCTTTTGATAAGGTCGAAGTGTACCTTTAAAATACTTGGGAGTACCAAATTCTTCGATGCCTTCAAAACCTCGAAGTGCTTCCAGCTTCCTGCTCATGGTCACCTTAGCCAGGTTGCCATTTTCCAAATCTTTGACAAGGGCTAAATGATGCTTCTGCAAACGCGGAGCGCCTTCTTCCGTTTCATCGGCAAAAGAAAACAACTCTGCATATTCAACTAACCAGGATTCAGGGATAACTGCAATTTCACCGTTTGGGAGCTCAAATTCCAATTTCTTTTTATTGATCATTTTCCTGAGCTCTTTGAAACTCATTTCATAATCGCCAAACTTTATGATCGCATGAATATCGAACCAATCAATATTTTCTTTTACCTCAATGCTGATCTTATACTCTCCAATAAAATATTTCTTAGTGCCAGCAGACTTTTGTTCCACCTCAATATTCCATTCATCGAGCTTGCTTCTCATGGCATCCAGCCAGCTAAAGGCCGCGCTTTTATTTAAAGTGGCTTTTGAGTTTTTTATAACCAGTTTGTTATCAGCAAGCAGCTTTAAAACCTCTTTTTCAACTGTAAGCCTTCGCTTTACACGATGAAAGATATAGCTGTCCTCTTTTTTCTCGACAGATACACTGACCGGGTCAAGATGATCGGCTCGAAACTTAAAAGGCCCATATTTAAAAGCCAACTCAAATACCATTTTGCCTGCTGCCACTACGGCAACCTCTTTTTTCTCGAATAGCCCAGAAGTGGTATTGGCTGCTAACTCCGATATGGTAAGAATCGGTTTCGGTTCGTAGCGCTCGCTGTTAATTTCAAAACCTTTTGCATATACATCGAATGACGCAATTAATGGCGCCACGAACTTATTGTAGTAGGTCTCCTCTACGTTCTTAGGTATAACAATAAACTTCTTGTTAAGAAAAGGGATAAGTTTTTTGCCATCAATTTCTTTTTGGAAAGAATATAACTTGCCCGCATGTACCAGCCAGGCGGGTTGTTTGCACACAATGAACGCGCCCTTGTACTGAAAATCAACTTTTTCTCCATTGTATTTAATAGTCGGGAAGTAATGCGTGTTATCGGGGTTTCTCCTAAAGTGGAAAAGTACCGTGGCCTTATTTTCAAGCACCTCTATATGACGCCAGGCGGGTTCGCCGTCATTGCCCATTTCGAAAAGCATTTTACCACGGAGTCTATCAAGAATTTCGGCTCTTTTCCGTTCTAAGTAGAGATCAATTTCTTTCTGAAGCAGTTCATTGCCTTTTGCCTTGTCATAAACTTTCAGGAAAAATTCTTCCGGCTTGATGGGTTTCTTATAGAACTTCTTTATCACATATTCCTGCTGAGTTGTGTCCATTATATCGATCAAATCGAAATCTGTTTGATCTAAACCATTGGCAAACTCAGGTGCGTTTTTTGACGATATATTTTGATGTTGCAACGTTAGTTTACCCTTTTCGTCAAGATGAATAACGAATGACTCGAACAAGTACCCTAAATACTCATGCTGATAAAGGGAGTAAATAATTTGAAAGGGCTGTGCTGCGGAAACTTTCATGGTTTAAAAAACAACAGAATATCTAAACTACATATTTTGGCACATTTACACCTAAACCAAAAGGTTACTTTTCACTAAAATAGTTCTCATGTATTTTAAGTGCCTGATTAGTACTTTTTTTAAAGAGATACTTCCTATAAATACTTAATAGAATTGTACTTGGTTGCCATTTTGGCCGGTCGATAAGAAATAATTATCGTGATAAAAGTCAGACTGAGGGCAGTAATTAAGAAGTCGGTTATTTTCATTTTAACCGGGTAGTATTCCATCACAGAAGTTTCCATTCCCATAGACACAAGTCCGACGGTCTGCTGAAGCCAGCAGATTAACGCTCCGAGAAATAGCCCTATGCCAGCGCCTCCAAGCGAAATAATAGCTCCTTCACCTATAAAAATCTTTTTGATTAGATTATCTGTAGCACCCATACTATAAAGTACTGATACGTCCTTACGTTTATCTATCGCTAGCATGGTCAAGGCAAAAAATATGTTAATAGAACCCACAGCCAGGATCATTACAAAGGCCAGGAATACGAAGAACTTTTCAAGATTTAGCAGTTTGTATAGATCTGCGTGCTGTTCTCTGTTATTGAGTACAAGAAAACTGTCACCTAATATATTTTTCACTTCCTGCTGCACTTCAGCTATTTCATAGCCATCTGTGGTTTTGATCTCCAGAGCTGTTCTTCGACCGTTATATTTTAGCAGCTTTTCAGCAAACTCAAGGGGTACGAAGATATAGTTTTCGTCATATTGCTTTTCAATGGCAAAGCTGCTGCTTACCATGATGTTATTCCTGGAATAAAGCTTGCTTGGATCCAATGATCCTGATTTCACATCTTTTACGTGGTAGATCTGTAAGGGGTTTAAATCATCACCCGGAACGATAGATAGCATATATTGAACCCCTCGACCTACTATGGCATAGTTGATATCTCCTTTTTTTAATTTTAGTTCTCCGCTTATCCAGGCATGCTCTCCAAACCTTTCCTGATCCAAAAAATTTTCGCTTACGCCTTTCATGGTAACTACCATGTCAGACTGTCTGAACCGTACATAAGCATAGTCTTCAATCACTTCGGTCACAATACCTACTCCTTCAATAGCCGATATCGTTTTCTTTAGGTCATTATCATAAATAAAAGATTTTCCCTTTGCCGCCTCTATCTTTATTTGGGGGTCAAAGGTGCTGTAAAGGCTACTAATTAAGTCTCCAAGACCATTAAAAACGGATAATACAATGACTAAAGATGCCGTACATAGCGCAACAATGAGCATGGAGATGATAGAAATAACGTTGATAAACGTCTTTTTCTTGGAAGACAGGAAGTATTTCTTCGCTATAAAAAATGAAAGGTTCAATACGAGTTAGCTTTCTTCACCTCCAATGTCTTCCTCGGGTATATCAAGGTTATCTATGATCTGATCTATACGCGTTGCATTTTCTTCTACTTCATCCACGTAGAAAATCAGCTCAGGAATTATTCTAACCTGTTTCCCGATTAGGCGCCCCAATTCTCTTCTTATTTCACTCTTATGCCGATTTACCGAGTCCAGCATGTGCTCTTTGTCCTTGACCAGCAACATGGACAGATAAATTTTCGCAACCCCCAGATCAGGACTCATTTTCACGTCCGCTATGGTTACGAATGTATTGCTGAAAACACCCATTTTATCTTTTTGAATAATGGCGCTAAGATCACGCTGAATTAATCTTGAAAATTTTTGCTGTCGTGTAGTTTCTGACATGCCGCAAATATCCGATTAATTTGGCTTTTTTATATATTCGCCAGTGCACGAGATTACAAGAACTAATCCATTTTCTTTTGCTATCATTTTTTCGTCTTAATGACCCTTACCGTCTTCTGGTAATATTCCTACTGCTTTTGGCGGTTCGGTTACCCGCCCTACTCGGATCATATGACACTTCTGTTCAGGAACTCAATCTTATGCTTACAGGAGAAAGACTTGCAAACGGTTTCGATATGTACTCCGACGTGTGGGAGACCACTTCTCCGATCTCGGCAGGGGTGTTTGGTGTAATCGACTTTTTATTTGGACGCTCTCAAACAGCCTATCTGATCATAGCATGGATTTTTGTTTGTATTCAGGTATTCTTTTTTAACCGGTTGGTGCTCACCAACAAAGTTTATAATGAGAATACCTATGTGCCCGGGCTGGTCTACGGATTAGTGGCGTCGTTACACAGTGACTTTTTTACCCTTACCCCTATGCTCATGGGTGTTACCTTTTTGCTTCCGGCGCTGAACAACATTTTCAATCACATAGAGGTGCGGGCAAAGCATGATGAACAAATACTTTACATAGGGCTATATGTAGGACTGGCTTATCTAGTTTACTTACCCATGATAGTTTTTGGACTGGGAGTACTGGTTGCGCTTTTGTTTTTTACAGGTACGGTGACCAGGAGATATATTATGCTTTTCTACGGTCTGGTATTGCCGTTAGTGGTAATATCGTTTTATTATCTTTTGCTGGGACGGTGGCAGGATTTCATGTACAGCGCCCTTCAGCCGTTGGTTAGTGGCTATCAGCATTGGTATGTTTCATATAAAATGCTGCTCATTATGCTGGCTATACCCTTATCGTTCTTAGTCATATCCTTTTTTAAAATGGCTTCTAGTGGACGATTCAATAATTTTCAGGCTCGTTTGAACCAATCTATGTTCCTTTTTATGCTCTTTGCGCTAGGGGCTATATTTTTAAATGACGCCGGCACCCCCAACGCATATTTCTTACTTACTCCTTTTTTTAGCTACTTCTTATGTCACTTGTTTTTGCTGATAAAGCGGAAGTTTATTGCTGAAATGAGCTTTTTGTTGTTCATTTTGTTAGTAGCGCTTGTCAATTACGGCAATTTTGAGATTTTAAATAGCCAGGAATATACAAGCGAATATTATATCAGTGAAGGTGAATACCTTCAATATACTAATAAGAAGATAGTAGTCTTCGGAGAAAACAAGAGACCCTATAATCACGCCAGTGTGGCTACGCCATTTTTGAACTGGGAGATTTCTAAAGAGGTGTTACAGCGCCCTGATTACTACGATAACCTGACCATCATCTTAAAAGGGTTTAAACAAGATATGCCGGATATCATTGTTGACGATAGTGGCATTATGCCCTCTTTGCAGGAAAGAATAGTTCCTTTGAAAGAAAACTACAGGCTCAAGTCTGCGGGAATTTACGAGAGGGTTAGCAACTAATCTTGCTAACTCTCCGTTTATGACGCCCGCCTTCAAATTCGGTAGTGAGAAATGTCTTTACTATTTCCTTAGCCTGTCCGCTTTCTATAAACCGGGCTGGCAAGCACACAATGTTAGCATCGTTGTGCTGCCTTGCTAAAGCAGCTAACTCGGTGTTCCAACAGATCGCGGCACGTATACCGGCGTGCTTATTGGCCGTAATTGCTACACCATTGGCACTGCCACAGATTAAAACCCCTAAATCAAACTCACCCGCTTCAACCGCCGAGGATACCGGATGCGCAAAATCAGGATAATCAACGGAATCTGAACTGTAGGTACCGAAGTCTTTGACTTCTCTACCCATCTCCTCCAGAAGATCGATGATGATCCCCTTGTACTCATAACCGGCATGATCGCCGCCAATTGCTATTTTCATCATCATTTGTATTTTGCTTCTTCTTCTAATTCCTGCTTCCTTCTCTTCCTCAATACCCAACCTGATATCAATATACTAAATTGATAGAGGCCAAATAAAGGAAATGCAATTAATACTTGACTTAACGGATCGGGTGGTGTGAGCATAGCTCCCAAAACCAGTATAACTACAATAGCGTGCTTGCGATATGCCTTCATTAGGCTTGGCGTCACTATCCCTACTTTTGAGAGGAAGTAGACTACTATTGGCAGCTGAAATAGTAAACCACTACCAAGTACCAATGTACTTAACGTTGACACGTATGAAGTGATATCAAACTCGTTTTGAACAATGTCACTTACCTGGTATCCGGCCAGGAAGTTTACGGCCAGGGGGGCCATAATGTAATAACCAAACAAAACACCTGTCATAAACAGAAAAGATACAACAAGTACAGACCCCCTGGAGGCCGAGCGTTCTTTAGAATAAAGACCCGGACTTATAAATCTCCAAAACTCCCAAAATATATATGGGAACGCCACAATAATGCCGATTACAAAAGACGAGGTAATATGCATGGTGAACTGTCCCGTCATTTTTCTGCTTTGGATCTTAAAATCCAATTCTGTTATGCACAGTGCCGAAGAGTCAACGAGTTCCCCGACTTTACAAAGCATTTTAAACGTCCAAAAGTCTAATTTTGCCGGTCCAAAAATGATAACATTAAATATGTAGTCAACACTGATAAAAGCGGCTATGGAAAATACCAGGACGGCAATAACTGATCGAATGAGATGCCACCGAAGTTCCTCCAGGTGGTCAAGAAACGACATTTCTTTTTCTTCCGGCTGATCCAGTTTTTTCACCGGCTAGTTGTAAAGAGGAAATCCTGACATCCAGGAGTTGATTTCACTTTTAGCGGCTGCGATAGCTTCAGGACTATCATTTGCTAACAGCACCCGATCAATGAAGTCGACAATTTTTAACATATCATCTTCTTTCATGCCCCTGGTAGTAACGGCAGCTGTACCTACACGCATACCGGAGGTTACAAACGGCGACTGATCATCAAAGGGGACCATGTTTTTATTGATAGTTATATCTGCCTTGATCAATGTGTTTTCAGCCAGCTTTCCTGTGAGTCCTTTTGAACGCAGATCAATGAGCATCATATGGTTGTCCGTGCCTTCGGAGATAACTTTATACCCTTTGTCGACAAAAGCCTTTGCCATGGTTTTTGCATTTTTTACTACTTGCACCGCGTAAGACATAAAATCATCGCTCAAGGCTTCTTGAAATGC
>JBCDHA010000127.1:0-8356 GCA_038750705.1 Bacteroidota bacterium | reverse complement strand
TTTGCACCTCATTTTTAAATACATAAATAATATTATGAAAAATTACGAGACGGTATTCATTCTAAATCCCGTTTTGTCTGAAGATCAGATGAAGGATACTGTCAAGAAATTCGTCAAGGTACTCACCGATGCGAAAGCGGAGGTGGTAAATGAGGAACAGTGGGGGTTGCGCAAACTTGCTTACCCTATCCAGCATAAGTCCACTGGCTTCTACAATCTTGTTGAATTCAAGGCAGAACCTGGTGTTATTGACAAACTCGAAACAGAGTACAGACGAGACGAAGCTGTAATGCGCTTTTTAACCACTTCACTGGATAAGCACGCTGTGACTTATAATGAACGAAGAAGGAAAGGCGCTTTCAAAAAGGATAAAAAAACTAAAGAGGAGGTTGTAGCATGACATTAGTAAATGAATCTCTCAATAGAGGAGAGAACAAAAACAAGTATTGCCGTTTCAAGAAGAACGGTATTAAATACATAGACTACAAGGATCCTGATTTCCTTTTGAAATTTGTAAATGAGCAAGGTAAGATTCTTCCTCGCCGGTTGACAGGAACCAGTTTAAAATTCCAAAAAAAAGTATCTCAGGCGGTAAAAAAAGCGCGTCACCTGGCACTGCTTCCTTACGTAACTGATTCACTTAAATAACAGTAGAAATGGACGTAATATTAAGACAAGACATACAAGGCCTTGGCTACAAAAACGATACTGTTTCTGTTAAGCCAGGTTACGGAAGAAATTATCTTATCCCTCAAGGCTTTGCTATTTTGGCGAATGAGTCAAATCAGAAGATGATTTCCGAGAACATTAAACAAGCTGCTCACAAAGCCGAAAAGCTCAAGAAAGATGCAGAGGATCTAGCCAAGAAAATCGGCAATACGGTTCTTGAGATAGGCACTAAAGCAGGTGATAGCGGAAAAATATTTGGCGCCGTTACTACGCTTCAGGTTTCTGAAGTATTGAAGGGTAAAGGTATCGATGTAGATAGAAAGAAAATTTCTTTACCCACCATTAAGGAAGTGGGAGAGTACGACGCGGTCATCGATCTGCACCGGGAAGTAAAGCACGAAATCCAAATTAAAGTAGTAGCTGAATAGCTATATCCCGTAGAAAAAAGTAAGCCGCTAAGAAAACTTAGCGGCTTTTTTTGTGCATCCAAGATTTATCACTTTGAGTTATGATTACCTTTAAGTCATGTTTCGCACGGAAATTACTATTCCGCCGGCTTCGTTTGATGTAGATCATTCCACACGATTGATGACGATAGGGTCTTGCTTTAGCGAGGCCATAGGTCAAAAATTATCGGAAAACAGATTCCAAATAAAATCCAACCCGTTCGGAACTATTTTCAATCCTATTTCCATATTCAAATTGCTGGCCGCAGCCATTGACTGCCGGCAACCCGGCACATCAGGCTATGTGCAATCTTCCGGAATTCATCAACATCTTGACTTCCATTCGCAATTTGGTGCTGCATCCAAAACTGAACTGGCAAGCACGCTGGATAAAACTGTTATTTCCACACATGAATTTTTAAAATCAGCTGATGTATTGATCATTACTTCCGGTTCGGCTATGGTTTACGAATATCAAAAAACCACTGAGATCGTTGCTAATTGCCATAAACTGCCACAACGTGAGTTTCGGAAATTTATGCTGAATACCGATCTAATTATATCCGCATTCGAAGCACTGCTTGAAAAACTGAACGCCTTTAACAATCAATTGCAGATCATATTAACAGTATCTCCCGTAAGGCATATTAAGGACACCTTAGTTGCTAATAGTCTTAGTAAGGCGCTGCTCAGAGCAGCTTGTGACGAAATTGTTCAGAAGTATAATAATGTAAGTTATTTTCCAAGTTTCGAGATCATGATGGATGATCTGCGAGATTACAGGTTCTACAAACCTGATATGCTTCACCCTAATGAAACTGCTGAAGAATACATTTGGAACAAGTTTGTTAACACCTACATGTCTCATGAAACCACAACCACCATCTCCGAATGGAACAAAATACTTAAGGCGATGAGTCATAAACCATTTAATCCCACATCAGAAGCACATCAGAAGTTTATTTCTGAAACCATAAGTAAACTCAGCGGGTTTAGTAATAAGTTTGACGTGTCAGACGAATTGGAAACATTAAAACGTCGGCTCATATAACGTTCATGCGAACAAATACTTTATTTATCACCGTATTTATTGCCCTTTGGGCATGTAATTCCCAACCTACCATGCAGAATAATCACGAAGGGAAAGCCAATCGACTTATTAATAGTACCAGTCCATACCTTTTGCAGCACGCTTATAATCCTGTGGATTGGTATCCTTGGGGGGAAGAAGCATTGGAAAAAGCTAAAAAGGAGGACAAACCCATCATCGTAAGTATCGGCTACTCTTCCTGCCATTGGTGCCATGTAATGGAGCGGGAATCATTTGAGAATGACAGCATCGCCAAGCTGATGAATGATAACTTCATCAATATAAAAGTAGATCGTGAGGAACGCCCGGATGTTGACCAGGTATATATGGATGCGGTACAGGCGATGGGGTTAGGTGCAGGTTGGCCTCTGAATGTATTCCTTACCCCGGATCAAAAGCCTTTTTATGGCGGCACTTATTTCCCTCCTGCGCAATGGGCCAGTATGATGGGGAGTATTCATAAAGCATTTAACGAAAAGCGAGACGAAGTTGAGAAGTCTGCAAATGACCTCACTAACGCACTCTCAACCAGTGAGATTGTAAAGTACCGGCTAAAAGAAACAGAGCAGCAATTTAATAAAGAAGCGCTCGATAGCATGTTCGCCATTATGCAATCGAAATTCGATTTTGAGGATGGCGGCTTTGATAAGGCTCCTAAATTTCCGATGCCGAACAACTGGCTGTTCCTGCTTCGATATTATCACATAAGTCAAAATCAGACAGCGCTTGATCATATAGCTCTTACGCTTGACAAGATAGCAATGGGCGGTATATTCGATCAAATTGGGGGTGGCTGGGCCAGGTACTCAACCGATGCGGAATGGCTGGCGCCACATTTTGAAAAAATGCTTTATGATAACGGGCAGCTGGTCAGTCTTTATTCAGAAGCTTACCAGATAACGAACTCCTTACTTTACAAAGAGTCTGTATACAAAACAATCGGCTGGCTTGAACGCGAAATGCTGGATGACTCCGGAGGTTTTTATTCTGCGTTAGATGCAGATAGTGAGGGCGAAGAAGGCAAGTTTTATGTCTGGAATGAATCAGAATTTGAATCAGTTTTAGGAGCAGATGCCGAACTTTTAAAAAACTATTATGATGTAAGCGCTGAAGGCAATTGGGAAGAGAAAAACATATTAAGGAGACTGCAGCCGGATGAGGAATTTGCTGAGACCCGTGATGTAAGTATTGATCAACTAAAGACACTTGTAAACGCAGCTGATCAAAAGTTACTTGATGCAAGAAGTAAACGCATTCGTCCTGGTATGGACGATAAAATTTTATCCGGCTGGAATGGAATTATGTTAAAAGGTTTAATCGACGCCTATGAAGCTTTCGATGAACCTAAATTCCTTACACTAGCAGAGAATAACGCTGAGTTTTTACTCAATAAAATGGCCAATGGAGAAGGTCTTTATCGCTCTTACACGGCTGGCGAGGCCTCTATTGATGCTTACCTTGAAGACTACGCCTATGTCATTGATGCCTTATCTGCGCTGTACCAGGTGACTTTTAATGAAAAATGGTTAACTAAAGCTAAAAGTCTTACCGAATACGCCTTGGATCATTTTTATGACCAGGATGAAGGGCTCTTCTTTTTTACGGATAATAGTTCTGAAAGGCTGATCGCAAGAAAAAAAGAAGTATTTGATAATGTTATTCCCGCGTCCAATTCCCAAATGGCGCTCAACTTGTATCAATTAGGGGTGATTTTCGATGATCAACCCTTCAAAGACAAGGCTACCTCCATGATCTCCAAGATGGCTGAACTCATGAAAGAAGAGCCGGCTTATTTAACCAATTGGGGTATTTTATACGCTTATATGGCAACCCCTACGGCAGAAATCTCGATTGTAGGGCCTACAGCCGGGAAAATGCAGCAACAATTTGTAAAAAGATACTTGCCCAATAAGGTGGTTATGGGCGCTCTGGAGGAAAGTGATCTGCCTTTAATGGAAAGTAAATATGCTATGAACGGGGAAACCACAATTTATGTATGCTATAATAAAACGTGTAAGTTGCCGGTGACTTCCGTTGAAAAAGCGTATGAGCAGTTGAGATAGATTCCGTATCTCAGCTGAAATCATATGAATTTGGGCAGTTTCTTTTCATAGTTTTACAATTCCGGAACGTTAGAAAAAACTTGTCCCAATTAGAACTCAATACCCAACAATCCGAAGGCCGACAGACACTTTTTGCCGATGTAATTCTACCTGTACCCATTCCAAGAATGTTTACGTACAGAGTTCCTTTTGAACTGAATGATTTCGCAGAGGTGGGTTGTAGGGTGATTGTACAATTCGGCAAGAGAAAGATACTTACGGGTATCATTGGCAGCATTCATGACCAACCTCCTCAAAAGTACGAAGCCAAGTACCTGCTAGAGCTACTGGACGAACACCCGGTCATGCCGGATGTTTCAATTCAACTACTACTCTGGATTGCCGAATACTACATGTCTAGTTTAGGCGAAGTATTAAATATTGCCCTTCCCGCAGGACTCAAGTTGAGCAGTGAATCAAAAATCCAGCTCCATCCGGATTTTGATTTTGGAGATATTGAATTTGACTTCGGTGAAAAAGAGCATTTGATTCTGGCCGCCTTAAAAGACGGTTCTACCTTGTCCTACTCAGAAGCCGGTAAAATCGTGCAGCAAAAAACCATATACAAGCTACTGCAGTCACTGGTTTCCAAAGGAGCGGTTTTGATTTTTGAAGAAGTAAAAGACAAATACAAACCAAAAAAAGAAACCAGAGTAAGAATTAATAAAAGTAGGCTTGGTGAGCTACAGCTGATATTTGACAGACTCAGCAAGCAACCCAAACAAGAAGCTGTCTTACTCTTCTACCTTCAACAAGTACCGCTATTTGAAAATGAGGAGTTGAACGAATCCGGAATTTTGAAGAGTTCCTTCAAATCAAATGGTCTTTCAGAATCTTCACTAAATACTTTAATCAAAAACGGAATTCTTGAGCAGTTTGAGATTGTAGTATCTCGATTCGGTGCGTCAGAGCGAAAAGTGCAGGAAATTACCCTGACAGAGAAACAGCGGGAGATCAAAACCCGGATCATTAATGAGTTCAGGAAAAGGGATATTATCTTATTTCATGGCATTACGGGAAGTGGTAAGACTGAGGTTTACGTAAAGCTTATTCAGGAGGCCCTTGAGGGCAGTTCACAAGTACTGTACCTCCTACCAGAAATAGCCCTCACCACACAGATTGTAGCCCGCCTTAAAAAAGTCTTTGGCGATAAAATGGGGGTATATCATTCCAAATTCTCGGATAACGAGCGAGTAGAAGTTTGGCGTGGAGTACTCAACGGCACCTTCCAGGTTGTGGTTGGCGTACGTTCATCCATCTTTTTGCCGTTCGATAATTTAGGTTTAATCATTGTTGATGAGGAACACGAAAGTTCCTACAAACAGTATGATCCCGCGCCAAGGTACAACGCCAGAGACACCGCGCTTGTATTAGCAGGTATGCATCACGCTAAAGTACTGCTAGGATCCGCCACACCTTCCATCGAATCCTATTACAATGCGCTTGACGGGAAGTATGGACTGGTTGAACTGTCGGAAAGGTTCGGGGAAGGCAAGCTCCCGCGCTTCACTGTTGCTAACATGATATTGGAACGCAAAAAGAAGCTGCTGAAAGGTGAGTTTTCAGCTGAACTAGTGGAAGAGATTAAAGCTGCTCTCCATAACCAGCAACAGGTTATTCTGTTTCAAAACAGGCGCGGTTATAGTCCGTATATCTCTTGCGAAAACTGCGGTTGGATTCCAAAGTGTGAGAATTGTGCTGTAAGCTTGACCTATCACCAATATAGACAGGAAATAGTTTGCCACTACTGCGGATATAAAGAGCCTACTCCACGTGAATGTGATGCATGCGGATCTACTGATCTAAAAACGATGGGCTTCGGTACGGAAAAGATTGAAGAGGAATTGCAGCTGCTTTTCCCGAAGGCCCAGATTCAGCGTATGGACCTGGACACTACCAGAAACAAATACAGTTACGAAACCATCATTGGTGATTTCGAAAAAGGAACTGTTGATATTCTGGTGGGTACACAAATGGTAAGCAAAGGCCTGGATTTTGATAAAGTAAGCCTTGTAGGCATTTTCGACATTGACAGAATGCTCCATTTTCCGGATTTCAGGTCGTACGAGCGCACCTTTCAATTGGCTACACAAGTAAGTGGGCGCGCAGGAAGAAAAAATACCAACGGCCAGGTTATTATTCAGAGCAGAAACCCTGACATTCCATTACTAAAACAGATCATCGAACACGATTACCGTGCCTTTTACCAATCTGAAATTATTGAACGTAAAGATCATCTCTATCCTCCTTTTACCAGGCTCATCAATATAACGGTTAAAAATAAGGATAAGAATCTTGCAGAACTTACCGCTCGGAAAATAGCTAATCTGCTCCGTGAAAAACTAGGGTATAAAAGAGTGCTCGGGCCGGAAGAACCTGTAATTTCACGTATCCGAAATGAATATTTAATGAATCTCATCATTAAGATGGAGCGCAGAGGAGTAGATATTACCAGAATCAAAATGATAGTAAAAGAAACCGTTTTGGAAATTTTAGCTGAAAAACAATTAAAAACGAGTAGGATAGTTTTTAATGTGGACCCTGTTTGATTCTTTAACTACACCTAGCATAATATTTGTTTGGCAACTCCTAATTTAGCATTGGTGAAAAAATTTGGCATTATACTACTGGTCCTACCCTTCATATATCTGGCATCAGCCTGCGAAGACAATGATTTGGAAACTACCGGTATCGATCCGTTTTTCAGAGTGCAGTTTATTAATGCCGATAGTTTAAGCTCACTTGATGAACTTATTGCCGTTATAGATGAATCAATCGATATGATTGATGACAGCCTTGTATTCTATGATACCTTGGATGATGGTACTGACGTTGCCGAA
Organism: Bacteroidota bacterium; assembly: GCA_038750705.1. Lineage (GTDB taxonomy): Bacteria > Bacteroidota > Bacteroidia > Cytophagales > Cyclobacteriaceae > Fulvivirga. The sequence continues at coordinate 1,209 of JBCDHA010000127.1, read as the reverse complement.
GCTGTTGAACGCCTGAATACTGAAAAAACGAGCCTTAACACTGAAAAATCAGAATTCAATTCGATAAAGGCAGTTATAGAAAGCGGTAGTGTTGTTATTAACAGCATCACTTCTTCTACAGGAGTTGAAGCCAAAATACCAGGTATCGACAGCGCCACAATTTTTTCTGTTCCTCTTGATCCATCGGCAGACTTTAGTGATTTTGAAATATCACTGGCCGGCACACTTTATGACTTGCAAACCACCTACACACGAAATACCCGGGTAGATAATGATCAACGTATAATTGAGGTGGAGGCGCTCGATCTTATCGTTAATAGCAGCGTCTTTGATTCACTTGAGTTAGTATATGAAGATAGTCTATCAAATAATAGTTCAGATGCGATTGTTACGGCATATTTTTAGTCTCCTGGCCATTAGCTTATGCTATACTACATCAGGGGCACAAGGGGAGCCCGCTGTAGTTTCTGACAGTACAAATTTGGCGCTGGACAGCACAAGAATACAGGTGCCAACAGGACTCTTCATAACGCTCGACTATGGAAAGTTAGCAACACTTGTTTCTGATTTCGAATCTAAATTCGCTATATCAGTCGGTTTTCAACTTGCCAATCGAATTTCTCCCGAAATGCAATTAGGATATGCGAATCTTTCTCCTCAAAATGCTTTTGAGAATGGAACGTATGAAAGTAAAGGATTTTACAGCCGTATGGGGGTAAACTATCTTATTCCGTTTGACAACACAAATATGTTCTACGTGGGATTAAAGTATGGTTTAAGCCTGTTTGAAGATGAAGGTAATTATCAAATAAGTAGCGATATTTTCGAAACTTACAGCGTGGACTTTGGCGAGCAGGATCAAACGGCCACGTGGTTTGAAGTAGTGTTAGGTTCGGAAAAGAAACTGAGGAAAGAAAAAGTATATCTGGGCGGTCAATTCACCTTGCGTTTCGCTAATAGCCGAGATAAATTTTCGCCTATTGATACTTACGCTATTCCCGGTTATGGCAGGGCCTTGGACAAAAGCGTACCTGTACTTAATTTATACATCAAGTATCTTCTTTAGAAGTAAGCATCCGGCCCTACACGTGTATGAAAATAGTTGAGTTAGCCTGAGCTTAGCCTCATGTTTACTCTTAGTAGCCAAGACCGATTTTTACTTTACAGTCGCCCCACCGATATGCGTAAATCTTTCGACAGCCTGAGTGG
>JBCDHA010000126.1:0-8396 GCA_038750705.1 Bacteroidota bacterium | reverse complement strand
CTACGTCTATCACCATTACCCCATTCCGGGGTTAATACTACTATATCGCCAATAGGCATCAGCCAATAACATTCAAATTCACAATCATTTTTCTAATCCCATGTTGGTAATCAAATTCGGAGGTACTTCCGTTGCCTCCGCAAAAAATATAAGTCTGGTTAAGGATATCATTTCAGAGAAAGATAAGCCTGTAGTCGTTGTTGTTTCTGCTCTCGGAGGTGTTACAAATCTATTAATTGAATGCAGTGAGCTCGCTGCCAAAGGTGATGACACTTACATAAAGATCTTCAATAAAATAGAGGAACGTCATCTTCAAACGATTAAAGATCTCATTACGATCAAAGCCCAGGGTAAGACATTGAGTAAGGTGAAAATATTACTTAATGAGCTCGAAGATATATACAGAGGCGTATTTCTTATTCGTGAATTAAGCGCTAAAACACTAGATCGGATTGCGAGTTTTGGTGAAATAGCGTCTTCCATCATAATCAATGACTTTTTAATAGACCAGGGTCTGGAGGCACAACTTACGGCTTCAAAGGAACTCATAGAGACCGATAGTAACTATGGTAGAGCTAACGTAAATTTCAACACCACTAACAGAGCCATAAGATCCTATTTCAAAAACGCCAACGGCATATGGATCTGTCCGGGTTTTATTGCAGCTAATGCAAAAGGTGAAACCACCACCCTGGGACGAGGGGGATCGGACTATTCGGCTGCAATAATAGCAGCTGCATTGAAAACCAAACAATTAGAAATATGGACCGATGTCAGTGGAATGATGACGGCCGATCCCCGCATGGTAAGGTCGGCTTATGCGATTGAAAAGATTTCATATGAGGAAGCTATGGAACTTTCACATTTTGGTGCCAAAGTTCTGTATCCACCCTCCATTCAGCCGGCATTAGATGCCAAAATACCTATCTGCATCAAAAATACTTTTGATAAGGACCACCCCGGTACCGTAATCTCGAAGCAGTCTAAAAAGAGTAATGGGAAGATCATTAAGGGATTATCCTCGATAAGAAGCATAGCGCTCTTCAGCCTGACGGGAAGTGGAATGGTGGGTATTCCTAACTTTTCCCATCGTCTTTTCAAGGCCTTATCAAAGGCCAAAGTTAATGTTATATTGATCACACAGGCATCATCGGAGCATTCCATTTGTGTGGGAATTGATCAGGCCGACAGCGGTGTTTCTAAAGAGGCTATTGAGACCGAATTCGAATACGAATTGACCACTCATAAAGTAGATGCACTTGATATTGAAACAGATTTAGCTATTGTAGCGCTCGTAGGCTCTAACATGCAGCAGCAGGTTGGGGTTAGCGGTAAAATGTTTAGCGTGCTGGGGCAAAACGGAGTGAATATTAAGGCCATCGCTCAGGGATCATCTGAAAAGAACATTTCTGTGGTTATCAATGGCAATGAAGTCAAAAAAGCCTTGAATAGTCTTCATGAGAGCTTCTTTTTATCCGAAAGAAAGCAACTCAATCTTTTCATGATAGGAGTAGGTAATGTAGGAGGAACACTTATAGAACAGTTAAAACAGCAAAAAGACTATCTGGCTGAACATCACCATATTAATATTCGAATCGCCGGCCTTGCGAACAGTAAGAAAATGCTATTTAAGTCCGATGGTATTGAGCTCAACCAATGGAAAGATGAGCTATTGAAGGAAGGCAAGAAAATGAAGCTGGAAGCTTTTATTAATGAAATGCATGCTTTGAACATGCGCAATAGCATTTTTATTGATAACACTGCCGAAGAGTCAGTGGCTTCCAGCTACCAAAAAGTGCTGGAAAAGAGTATTTCAGTGGTTACTCCAAATAAGATTGCCTGTACCCAAAGTTATTCATCTTATCAGCTATTAAAATACACTGCTCTTCGCTATCGAACTCAGTTCTTGTTTGAAACCAACGTTGGCGCCGGACTTCCGGTGATCAATACCCTCAGCGATCTGATCAAGAGCGGCGATGAGGTGGTTAAAATTCAGGCCGTTCTGTCGGGAAGTTTAAACTTCATATTTAACAACTTCAGTGAGAAGACGAGATTTGTGGATATTGTGAAGCAGGCCCAGGAAGAAGGTTATACCGAGCCGGACCCAAGGATTGACCTCAGTGGTGTTGATGTGATGAGAAAAATACTCATCCTCATTCGGGAGAGCGGCTTTGAAATGGAATTAAAACAAATTAAAGCACGGCCATTTATGCCTAATGCCTGTATGAATACAAAAAGTATATCCGACTTTTTCAAAAAACTGGAAACACATGAAAAGGATTTTCAGGATTTATTTAAGGATGCGGAGGAACAGGGCGCTAAAATGAAGTACGTTGCCAGTTTTGATAAAGGTAAGGCCGAAGCCGGTATTGAGATGATCACTCCGAATCATCCATTTTATAACCTTGAAGGCAAAGACAACATTGTTTTGTTTTATACCAAGCGGTATCCCGAGCAGCCTCTTGTAATAAAAGGTGCCGGAGCTGGGGCAGAGGTTACAGCTATGGGTATTTTTGGAGATATTATGCGCATTGCTCATGAGTAGTTCCATAAAAGTTTTCGCCCCTGCTACGGTGGCCAATGTAGGTCCCGGCTTTGACATACTGGGTTTGGCGATGGACGACATCGGCGACCAATTAGAACTCACTCTTCGTGATGGGGCAGGTATCACCATTGATATGCCCGGGTCTGACCTACCCACAGACCCTAAACTAAATGTGGCAGGAGTATCTGTTCAAGCGTTACTCGATCAGATTGGCTCCCACCAGGGGATACACATCGCTATTCATAAGAATGTTGCACCGGGCAGCGGTCTTGGCTCAAGTGCATCCAGCGCTGCCGGAGCAGTTTTCGGGGCTAATGAGCTGCTAGGAGCCCCACTCAAAAAACATGACCTTGTTAAATTCGCCATGATGGGCGAAGCTGTTGCATCCGGAAAAGCACATGCCGATAATGTAGCGCCTTCACTACTAGGTGGTTTTACACTGGTAAGAAATTACTACCCGTTAGAAGTGGTTAATCTTAGTTTCCCAAAAGACTTAATGGTTGTTGTTATTCATCCTCAAATAGAGGTAAAAACCTCCGATTCAAAACGAATTTTACGTAAAGACATCCCCCTGGAGGTAGCCATAAAGCAGTGGGGAAATGTAGCAGGCCTCGTATCCGGCCTCGCTTCGGCAGACTACGAATTGATAGGTAAATCATTGGAAGATGTTATCGTGGAGCCTGTGCGATCTATGTTGATACCGGGATTTGGCGAATTAAAAACTGCAGCTTTAGAAAACGGGGCATTAGGCTGCAGTATTTCGGGTTCAGGACCTTCTGTTTTTGCGTTGTGCAATGATCCTGAAATAGCTGAGAAAGTAGCTAAGTCTTTTAAAGATGAATATACTGCGCTGGGGATTGATCATGAGCTGTATATTTCTAACATAAATGAAGAAGGTGCCAAAATTATTTCAGCATGAAGTACTACAGTACTAAACAAGGAGTGTCGTCCACTTCATTTCGGGAAGCGGTTATTAAAGGTTTGCCGGACGATAATGGCCTGTTTATGCCTGCTCATATCCCAAAGCTTGACCCTGATTTTCTCGATAATCTTCATAACGAAACACTCAGTAATATTGGCTTTACCGTAGCCCTACCTTTTGTAGGCTCAGATGTATCTGAAGAAAAACTATACGACATCATGGGGGAGACACTCAACTTCCCATTGCCGGTAGTCCATGTGCATGATAACCTATTTAGTTTAGAGCTATTCCACGGCCCTACCTGTGCGTTTAAAGATGTAGGCGCCCGGTTTTTAGCACGATGTCTCAGTCATTTCTCTGATGAAAAGGTTACTGTTCTTGTGGCCACCTCGGGTGATACGGGAAGTGCCGTAGCCAATGGTTTTTTGGGTGTACCTAACGTAGATGTTGTGATATTATATCCTAAAGGAAAAGTAAGCCATTTACAGGAACAGCAGCTAACTACGCTTGATCAGAATATTACGGCATTAGAGGTAGAAGGTACTTTTGACGATTGCCAACGAATGGTTAAAGCAGCTTTTCTGGATAAAGAGCTGAACCGGAAAATGAAACTGACCAGCGCCAATTCAATCAATATCGCCAGACTCATTCCCCAGTCATTTTATTATTTCTGGGCCAAAGCGCAGCTTCATGACCATGAAAAAGTGACCTTTTCGGTACCCAGTGGAAACTATGGAAACCTAACTGCTGGATTGCTGGCAAAGGCCATGGGTTTACCCATCTCCGGATTTGTAGCTGCATCTAATATCAACGATGTCGTACCTGCCTATTTGAAACACGGCCTCTTTGACCCTAAACCGTCAAAACAGACTATATCTAACGCTATGGACGTTGGTGACCCAAGCAATTTCGGACGGATGACCGAAATTTATGGTCAATCCTGGGATCAAATAACCAATGACATCTCTGGCTATGGCTTCAATGATGATGATACTAAAGGGGTTATGAAAGAGGTCCATAAAAAGTACGGCTATGTTTTAGATCCACATGGTGCAATAGGCTATTTGGGGTTGAAAAAGCAACTGGAAAGATCAGGTGGAACGGGCGTATTCCTGGAGACCGCGCATCCGGCAAAGTTTATTGATACCGTTACTGAGGTTATAGGTAAAATAGAAATTCCCGAGCGTCTTTCAGCTTACCTTAAAAAAGAAAAGAAAAGTCATTTGGTGAAGAATGAGTTCAATGAGTTAAAGAGTTATTTGATTGATTAAATCAGACCTTCGCCTTCTTTTTCAAACCTGAAATCTCTTTTTTGAGCTTACTTACCTTTTCCTCCATCTCCTTGACCCTGCGGTCACTATCTTCATTAATGGCCTGCAACTCCTCGATATTTTGTTGTAGCTCTTCTTCACGGACAGCAAGTTCTTCGGCTTTAATTTTTGAATCATCCAGCAGCTTTTTCGTTTGCTCACCTAAAGTAGTTGTATTTATTGCTGCCGTCAGCCGTTGCGAAAACGTAACGACCAGATCGCGTTTAAATTCCCGAATCGGTTTAAAGCAGCCAATCTCCATCACGCCTAGCGTTATATCCTCATAAATCAGTGGTACCAGCAAAAGGTGAGAAGCAGAAGATTCACCAAGACCACTGGTTACTTTGAGGTAGCCAGCGGGCAGATTGTCAAAGTAGAACACTTCCCTATTTTTAAAACATTCACCTACCATGCCATCTCCTACACCAAATTCTTGGTTTTTTTGATCGTAGCCGTAATCTGCTCGTTGGATCAAAACTTTTTTACCTTCCTGGTTCTCATCTATTAAGTAAATAGCCGCCAATCTTACTTCAAGGTATTTCACCAAAGTCTTCAATACATTTCTACAGAGCTCCCCAATATCATCCTTAGAATTGCTTAGCACCTCACCAAGTTGAACAATACCCTGGTCAGTCCAAATGCGGTCTTTCTCCTTTTCACGCTGGTCAGCCATTTGCCTTTTTTGGTCTTCAACTTCTTTTTTCGCTTTAGCAATCGTATCCTCTAAAACCTTCTTATCCCGTTTTAGTGTTTTCTCACGAGATCTTATGAACCAGTAAGCGCCTCCTCCCAAGGCTAGAATAACCAACGTGTAAAACCACCAGGTTCTCCAGAACGGTGGAGAGATAGTAATGATTAGACTAGTGCCCTCGTCATTCCAAACGTTATCATTATTTGAACCTTTTACCTTAAACAGATATTCTCCAGGATCAAGATTGGTGTAAGTGGCAGCATGCCGGTTACCCACATAATTCCAATCCTCTTCAAAGCCCTCCAGCATGTAAGCATATTGGTTCTTTTCCGGATAATTGAAATTCAATGCGGCAAAGCTAAAGGTCAATACAGCATCCTTGTAAGAAAGCTGAACGGCATCAGTGTACGAAATGCTTTTCTCTAAAACTGAGTCAGTGCCTATAGGAACGGGTTTATTATAGATCTGGAAGTCGCTGATCACAATCGGAGGCACAAGTGTATTATCCTTAATTTCTTCAGGTGAAAACAGATTTAAACCATTAGAGCCTCCGAACATTAGTCTGCCGTCTGAAGTTGACCCTACAGCGCCCCAATAAAACTCATTACCTTGTAAGCCTTCACTTTTATCGTAATTCCTAAAATTCTCGGATTCAATATTGAACCTGGATAATCCACTATTAGTGCTCATCCAAAGGTGGCCATTATTATCGGCCCTGATACCATAAATCACGCCATTAGGTAAACCATCATTTTCTGTATAGTTCTTAAATGTCTCTGTTTTAGTATCAAATCGAAACAATCCTCCGCCAAAAGTCCCTATCCAAAGAATTTCATTTTCAAGACACAGACTTATTACATGCTCATTTACAAGACCTTTTTTACTTTCACGCCAGTTTTTGATGCTTTCCCTATCAGGACTTATTTTATTGAGCCCATTCCAGGTTCCAACCCATAATGAACCGTCTTCTCCTTCTAAAAAAGCCTGGCCTTGTATAGTATTACCATTTAACCCCTCAAAAACCTGCCATTGTTCAGTATCAGTATCAAAGATATTTAGCCCGTTTTCCGTTCCAACCCAGAATACCCCTTGCTTATCGGCATGAAAAACTTGTATCCGCTCGTCCGAGACAGAATTTGCCGTAGGATCGTGCTTAAAATACGTGGTCTGATTATCCTGAAAGTTCAATACATAAATACCATCGCCCCAGGTACCTACCCAATACTCATTCTGGTGCTTCTTAATGGCTGAGATCTGGGAACTTGCCACATATATTGCAGATGAACTGTCTTGTGATATCTGACGAATGGCGCCATCAGTGGAAAGAATATTAAGGCCTCCACCTTGAGTTCCAATCCAGATCTCTCCTGAACTGTCTTCATAAAGCGACCGGATCAAATTATTTGAAAGTCCACTTGTAGAATTGTAGGTGAAAAATGCCTTCTTATCCAGAGTCTTATTGACTCTGCCTCCTTCATTACCAACCCAGGTTGAACCTGTATTATCCACAAAAATGATACGAGGGCTATTGTTACTCAGGCTGAATGGATCTGTAGCATCATTTTTAAAGTTATAAAACCTGTTTTTTTCAGTATCAAATAGGTCAAGACCTCCGTTAGTGGCTAACCAAATAAAATCGTTATTAACTGCATTAATATCGTAAATGGCATCACTGCTCAAACCTTGCTCAGATTGATTGAACCGGGTAAAAGTTGAACCATCATTATTTAGCTTATTTAGACCGGCATTATCTGTAGCTATCCAAATATTACCACTGGGGTCTTGGACAATATCACGGATGTTATTTGAGCTTAAGGAGGTAGAATCACCGGAAACATGGGAATAGTTTTGAACAGCGCCGGCCATCACATCTAATCTGTTGAGACCACCGGATGAATACCAGATGTAGCCGTTGCTGTCTTCAAAAATGGCCAGGACAGGGTCATTACTACCTTCCGAAAATCGCTCAAATTTACCCAGACCAGTGTCCAGTCTATTTAAGCCGTTTGACCATGAACCCGCCCACAGTTGTCCTTTGGAATCTACCAACAACGACCATATGCCATTCCCGCTGATAGATGTATTATCTTCAGGGTTGTGCGTATGACGTATGAACCTTTCCTGATCAAGAATAAATTGATTCAAACCTCCGCTTTGGGTACCTATCCATAAGTTACCTAGAGCATCAACAGCCAGTGCCTGTATATTATTATCAGAAAGAGAGTTTTCCTTTTCAGGATCATTTTTATAGATCCTGGCGCTGAATCCATCATAGCGCAATAAGCCGTCTGGGGTGCCAAACCAAATAAACCCTTTGTTATCCTGCGCTATAGATGTAACAGAGCGGTTAACGAGTTCAGGAATACTGCTTAAATGATCGAACTTCAGATCAGGACTTTGGGCAATGACAGACAGGTCAACTACGACACAAACTAGCAGGAAACCAAAAAAATATGTCGCTTTAAATCCAAGCATAAAAATTAAAAAAATAAACTCATTGAAAAGTTAGAAGTTATAACTCTTTATTTCAATGAAACCTAAGTAAGCGCTAAATTACATCTTTAAGGAAGACATTAGGTTAAGTGCGGTAAGGATTTCATTATGACTTGATTCGCGTTCAACCTGAATGGGCGGAGCAATGCGGTCCTCACAATCCGTCCAGGCACATCTTTCACAAGTTGTGTTGACCACCCTGGCCTTGATTGATGGGTCATCTATAAATTTGATGCGCTTCTTTAAGTCATTATTGATGTAAAAACCGATGGTTACACTTATGCTCTCACGTGTATTAGAGACATTCGGAAAGGCGAGTGACAGACAAAGATAATCATCCTCAGTGCCATAATATTTGGAGATCTGAGCGCCTGCTAAAAGCTGATTTACTTTATTAATCTTTGATGTACTTCTGAGCTGCTTAATCATACGAAT
>JBCDHA010000125.1:0-8414 GCA_038750705.1 Bacteroidota bacterium | reverse complement strand
GCCTTTTGAGACAGCCTTATCAACAAATCACCTGGCCCCTTCCATAATCTGATCCACCACTTCAGGGTTTAGAAGAGTGGATGTATCACCCATGTTTCCGGTATCGGCAGAAGCTATCTTTCTTAAGATCCTTCTCATGATCTTGCCTGATCGGGTTTTGGGTAACCCTGGTACAATCTGCACTTTATCTGGCTTAGCAATCGGGCCTATGATCTTGTTGACCGTTTCACGGATCTCCTGGATCAGATTTTCTTCTGATCGTCCTTCCATATCACAAATCACATAAGCATATATTCCCTGCCCCTTAATGTTATGCGGGTATCCAACAACGGCAGATTCGACCACTTTTGGATGCTCATTTATGGCATTTTCCACCTCTGCGGTACCCATTCTGTGGCCAGAAACATTAATAACATCATCCACACGGCCCAAAATTCTATAGTAGCCGTCTTCATCCCGTTTAACCCCATCTCCGGTAAAATAGTAGCCTTCAAAAGATGAAAAATAGGTTTGTCGACAGCGCTCATGATCTCCATAGGTCGTCCGCAACATGGATGGCCAAGGGAACTTAACGCACAAGTTACCCTCCACGCTATTGCCTGTCAACTCATGACCATCGTTATCGAGAACAGCCAGCTGGATACCCGGCAGAGGTAACGTAGCATAACTGGGTTTAGTGGGTGTTACACCTGCAATAGGTGAAACCATGATACCCCCGGTTTCCGTTTGCCACCAGGTATCTACAATAGGACATCTGCCTTTGCCAACGTGATCGTGATACCAGTGCCAGGCCTCTTCATTAATTGGCTCACCCACAGAACCGATCACCTTTAATGAACTTAAGTCATGGGGTTCAATGGGTCCGGTACCGAAAGCCTGTAATGCTCGTATGGCCGTTGGCGCTGTATAGAATTGATTCACCTTATGCTTCTCACAAATAGCCCAAAAACGGCCCGCGTCAGGGAAAGTAGGTACTCCTTCAAACATAATACTTGTTGCTCCGGCCAGGAGTGGTCCATAAACAATGTAGCTGTGCCCGGTGATCCATCCTACATCTGCCGTACACCAGTATACATCGCCTTGCGAATATTGAAATACATTTTGAAACGTATAGTTCGTATACACCATGTATCCGCCACAAGTGTGAACTACTCCTTTTGGCTTGCCTGTCGATCCGGAGGTATAAAGTATGAACAACATATCCTCAGAATCCATGATCTCCGCTTTATTTTCGATACTCACACCCTCAACCGCATCATGCCACCATACATCTCTACCTTCTTTCATAGTCACCGCATCACCGGTGCGATGAAGTACGATAACTTTCTCAATACTGCTGGTATTTTCCAAAGCTTCGTCAACAACCGCTTTAACCGGTATTTTCTTATTTCCTCTGAAGTTGCCGTCGGAGGTCAATACCATTTTTGCCTGACAATCATTGATCCTATCAGCCAGGGATGTTGCTGAAAAACCGGCAAAAACCACTGAATGTACCGCCCCTATGCGCGCGCAGGCCAGCATGGCTATAGCCGCCTCAGGTACCATAGGCATGTAAATTATTACACGATCTCCTTTTTGAATACCTTGAGCCTTCATGGCATTGGCAAACTGACAAACCATCTCATATAATTCGCTGTAGGTAATCGTTCGCACGGCCTCATCCGGGTCATTCGGCTCCCATATTATTGCGGGTTTGTCACCAAGAACGAATAAATGTCTCTCTAATAGATTTTCGGTGATATTTAGTTTAGCGTTAGTAAACCACTTTACATGCGGACCTTCGAAATCCCAGTCTACCACTTTATCCCATCGCTTGTGCCAATGGAATGAATCCGCCACCCGCGACCAAAACTCCTCCGGGTTTTGTATACTTTTAGAGTACTCATGAATGTACCCACTTAAGGTTTGAATTTTATTACTCATAGTTCTATAGGTTAATAGTTTTAATTCGCTAATTCATTTACTTTATCCACCAGCTTCTTCGTAGAAAATGGCTTGGTCATGTAGAAATCCGCACCTACCTGGTAACCCTTTTCAAAATCACTTTCCTTACCTTTTGCGGTAAGAAACACCACTTTAATGTTTGCATTTACCTTTTTTTTAATGAATTCACAAACTTCATAGCCATCCACTTCGGGCATCATGATATCCAGAATTACAACATGCGGGAGTTCATCTTGAACGGTGCCAATGGCCTCCGCCCCATCTCTTGCTATGAAAACTTTGTAGCCATTTTTCTTCATTAAAAACTCCAATGACATTATGATATTAGGCTCATCATCAACTATTAATACCTTTTTCATAGCTTTAATTTAGGTAAACTAAAGGCGACAACAGCCCCCGATTCTTCACCATTTTCAATCCAAATGGATCCGTTGTGCTTATCGATGATTTTTTTGCAGATTGTCAAACCCAAACCCGTACCTTCGGGTTTCTTTAACGTTTGGTTTTTAGCTTGATAGAAGGCCTCGAAAATTAATTTTTGGCTGTCGCCAGGAACACCCGGACCATTATCTGACACAGATAACTCCACAGACCCATTCTTTGTGCTGGTGGTAATGGTTATTTCTCCGTTTGCATTATCGCAAAACCTGATTGCATTAGACATCAGATTTAATATCACCTGCACGAGCCGGTCTCGGTTTCCTTTTACAAGTGGCAGTTTGCCATGAAGATTTGTATTAAGTACAATACCTTTTTCTGAAATCAACTGCTTCACTTTTCTGACGGATTCACTCACAACATCATTTAAGTGAATCGTGCTAAATGGTATTTCCAATTTTCCCGATTCCATTTTCTCCAGATCCAGGACCTGATTAATGAGCCGTTCCATCCGCTTTGTTTCCTCTACTATGGTATCCAGAAACTTTGCCCGTTCCTCCGTTTCCAGATCTACGTTATCGTTTATGATCTCCGATAGCGCACGAATAGAGGTAATTGGAGTTCGCATTTCATGTGTGACTGTAGAGATAAATTCATCTTTTAGCTTATCGAGCTTTGTTAGCTCTTCATTCGCGTCTCGTAGTTTAAGGCCTGCCGTCTCCAGTTCGGCAGACTTTTTCTTAAGCTCTTTATTATCTGTTATGTAGCGTTGTGTTTCCTGTAAGATATTAAATACCTCTTCGAGTTTTATTTCTTCCTCTTTTACCACAGAAGACATTAAAATACGGGCCGATGCCGAACCTACAGCGCCGGAAAGCAGTTTTTCCGCAAAGTTTACCACCCTAAAATCTGCCTCTATCTTACCCTGTTCTATAGCATTACGATCTGAAAAGCGCTCAAAGGCAAGGTCAGTTCTTCTCCTGCCTAAAAACATGGAAAGCAGATTCTTGATATCGGTGATAAACGCCTGGCCCTTCCATACAATGGCACTTTCATAAACGGTGGAATATTTGAATATATCTACAAAAACCTCGGCCTGATTAGTTTCTTTTATAGATTGGGTGGTTAATGCTGAAATGCCTACATATGCCAATCCATTAAACAATATGCTCCACATAAATCCCTGAGCAACATTATTGGAAAAATCTACGCCTAGAAAGGCTTGAGGTTTAAGCCAATACAGGCCAAATAAGCCTTGGTCCAATATTTCCTGGCTTATCAAATTTGCATGTACAATGGTAGGTAGCACCAGAGTAAAACCCCAAACCAAAAACCCGACCGAAAGACCTGCTATTGCGCCTTTGTAATTTCCACCTTTCCAGAACATTCCACCGATAGCCGAAGGGGCAAACTGAGCGACTCCAACAAATGATATCAAGCCTATTGAAACTAATGAGAAAGGCTCCCCGATGTATTTAAAATACAGATACGCCAACATAAGCATGACAACTATCATTATCTGTCGTCCGCGAAGTACTACTTTATTTAATCGCGGGTTTAATTTTCTGGACAGGAACTCATTTCGCAAGATGCCGGGAATCATAAGATTGTTGCTGATCATAATGCTTAAAGCCGATGTTGACACTATGATCATGCTGGTAGCCGCAGAAAACCCTCCCAGAAACACCAAGAGTGCTAAAAAGGTATTACCTTGGGCCAATGGCATAGCCAGAACGTAAGTATCTGCATCTACGGAGTTTCCAGGGAAAAGAAGATTTCCTCCCATCGCAATGGGCAATACAAAAATATTGATCAGAAAGAGATATAAGGGGAATAGCCAGATGGCCTTTTTAAGATGATTCTCATTATTATTCTCCTTTACTGCAACATGAAATTGTCTGGGAAGAAGTACGATGGCAAAAAAGGATAACAAGTTGAGCCAAAACCAATCTCCATACCCATCAACATGATTTATACTCGTAAGGCGTTCAAAGTATGGCAGCTTACTGGACTGTATGAAAATATCTGAAAAACCGTTAAATAAACCGTAGGTAACATAAAATCCGAGCACGAGAAATGCAAATAACTTGAATAGCGACTCAAAGGCTACCACTGTAATAAGACCAGTATTCTTTTGACTGGTATCAATTTTACGGGAGCCGAAGAATATAGTGAATACAGCTAAAATAGCCATGAGATAGAATGCCGAATCGTTCAAAAAAAGCCCCTTCGCCTCATTAACATCTGCACTAAAGATTCTGAAACTGCTTGATATTGCCTTTAACTGTATAGAGATATACGGGATGATTGCCAAAATGCAAATAAAAGTGGCGAAGGCCCCTAAAAAAAGGCTCTTGCCGTATCGAGCCGAAATAAAATCAGCTATAGAAGTAATCCGTTGTGCCTTGCAAATTCTAATAATCTTACGAAGGACAAGCCAGAATAAAGGGGCCATAAGAATTGGTCCTATGTACGTGGTAAGAAAATCGAGGCCCTGATTGGCCGCGCGCCCCACACTACCGTAAAAGGTCCATGCTGTACAGTAAACTGCCAGCGATAAAGCATAAATATAAGGGCTAGAAAGCCATCTCTTATTTGCATTTTTTTCGGCCCATCCCGCAATGATAAAAAGTAAGCCAAGGTAGGCGGAGGATAATATGATTACTATCCATTCAATGCCCATGGGTATCGTCAGATCTACCTTTTCTCTCTACGAAAAAGCCTGCCACAATCAATAGTAACCAAACAAAGGTCAGGTAAATAACGAATGCGGGAAACCCATAAACCAAAATTGACTTGTTAGCTATCGCCACAAACGGATAGTGTAGCGCCAGAGCGAAGGCAACGAAAATCACGATCAAATACGTAACGGCTTTCTTGGACATGATCCTACTTTAAGGTGAGGAATCCTATTTTGAACAGTATTCCTAAAAAACCAAGTAACACTATTCCAATCAATAATGAAGTGACAAATGTCATGTTAAAGGCAGATTCGATAATGAATCTGCCTGTTAACGTGACTACTCCATAGATCATCAGGAAAATAATTGAAGCATTTCTATTTAATTTCATTTAAAGACTTTTTGATTAGGAATAATTTGCTAAAACACCTTTTTGATTCCCTAAAGGGCAGTTCTTAGTTACTCCCGCTACATGGCGGGCGGGGTAGTTTTCAGCTTTAAAGGCACTGTTTTCTTGTTCAAAAAACTTAGTCGGATATCAATAATTGTAAAACATCTTAATGATCCTGAGCTGACCCTGCCCCTCTAGGGAACCTGATGTTGTCTACAATTTCCTGCACATCAGCCGGTGGCGCGGCAGTGGCATTGCTCACGAATATAGAAACCACGAAGTTTACAATCATACCTATTGTTCCAAACCCTTCCGGAGAAACGCCAAACCACCAGTCAGCTGAAGTAGTTTCGCCAAAAAGGTTAAACTTAAAAATAAGCATGTACAACAGTGTGATGCCAAGGCCGGTGATCATGCCTGAAATGGCCCCTTCCTTATTCATACGCTTGTAGAATATTCCTAGAATAATGGCCGGGAAGAAAGAGGCGGCAGCCAAACCAAAGGCGAGAGCGACAACTGCGGCCACAAACCCAGGAGGATTAATGCCGAAGTAACCGGCAATTACTACGGCCACAACCGCTGCTCCTCTGGCAATCCAGAGCTCAGCCTTATCGGAAAGATCCGGAGCAATCTGCTTTTTAACCAAATCGTGCGATACGGAAGTAGAAATTACCAGCAGCAAACCAGCAGCCGTAGAGAGTGCCGCTGCCAAACCCCCGGCTGCAACCAGAGCAATGACCCAGTTTGGAAGGTTAGCGATCTCCGGGTTGGCCAATACCATAATATCTCTGTCAATAGTAAGCTCATTCTGTTCCTTGTCCGCAACATACTGTATCTTGCCATCATTATTTTTATCATCGAACTTCAGAAGCCCGGTTTTTTCCCAATTGCTAAACCAATCCGGCATTTCAGAGTAGTTTTCATTACTCACTGTTTCAATTAGGTTAGTACGGGCAAATGCAGCCACTGCCGGCGCAGTTGTATACAATATAGCTATAAAAACAAGAGCGTAACCTGCGGAAATTCGAGCGTCTTTCACTCTGGGTACCGTAAAAAAGCGCACAATAACATGGGGTAAACCGGCTGTTCCTACCATAAGGGCAAAAGTGATAAAGAACACATCTATCATCGACTTACTACCGCTAGTGTAAGCTGCGAAGCCTAACTCCTCATGTAATCCGTTCAGTTTATCCAGCAGGTAAGTTTCAGACCCGGCAACGGTAGATCCAAAACCAAGTTGGGGGATTGGGTTGTTAGTAAGTTGTATAGAGATAAAAATAGCGGGCACCATAAAGGCGAATATGAGAATCACATACTGGGCTACCTGTGTATAGGTGATGCCCTTCATACCTCCTAAAACGGCATAGAAGAATACAATGCCCATTCCAATGTAAACACCGTTATTGATGTCTACCTCCAAAAATCGGCTGAAGACCACACCCACACCTCGCATTTGTCCTGCTACATAAGTAAAAGAAACAAAAAGTGCACAGATCACGGCTACCGTCCTTGCGGTGTTAGAGTAGTATCTGTCGCCTATAAAATCAGGAACAGTAAACTTTCCGAATTTTCTAAGATAGGGTGCAAGTAAAAGCGCCAATAGCACGTATCCACCGGTCCAACCCATTAGGTAAACCGCACCGTCATACCCTGCAAAAGAGATAATACCTGCCATAGAGATGAAAGAGGCAGCTGACATCCAGTCGGCCGCCGTTGCCATACCATTAGCTAATGGAGGAACACCGCCACCGGCCACATAAAACTCTTTTGTCGAGCCTGCACGGGACCAGATAGCAATGCCTATGTAAATGGCGAAGGTGATCCCAACAATTATATAAGTCCAAAGTTGTACATCCATGATTGTTATTCTTTTTCGTCAACATCAAATTCCTTGTCAAGCTTATTCATCCAAGACACGTAGACGAAAATGAGCACAACAAACACGTAGATAGAGCCCTGCTGGGCGAACCAAAAACCAAGAGGAAAGCCTCCTATCTTGATCCCATTGAGTGGCCCGGCAAGCAGTATTCCTGCCATGTAGGAAACCACAAACCAAATTATCAGTAGTATGGTGAGAAACCTTAGGTTCTTCTTCCAATACAATTTCATTTTTTCTTTGTCCATTTTATTCAGTTTAGGTTTATAGGAAGATATGCGTTTGCAGTCTCCATTGGGTCACATCGCCGTCTGTTCCGGGGCTATCACGATAGTCTCCGCGAATAGTATGGTACTCCAATGTGACTTTGGCGTTATGGCCGTTTACATAGTAGTTTACACCTATATCAAATGATGTAATGTTATCCTCTAAAGCATCATAACTACCCGTTTGGTAAGCGATGTAAGGCATAATTTTCAGCTCTGACAGAAAGTACCCGGCATGTGCGTAAAAGTTAGTTCCTGTACCGGCCCATCTTGAAACATAGTTATCTCCATAGTCAAAACTGATGAAGGATGCATAAGCGTTAATACCTCCTCCTGGCGCCGGAGCATCATAAAAAATGTCTCCTGCCACGTGAAAAACATTTTCGTGCTCCCCCGTAGCGATATCGAAGGCGCCATTCGCATGACTAAAGAATCCGGTGCCAATTCCCAATACTTTCTTCTTACCAAAATAGGTTCCCACCTGATACGGGAGCTTTGTTGATTCCTTATCAAATACGTTATACCTGAAGTAGCCTTCGACTATTGTGTTACCGGTAGGGTCTCCATCCGTATCATTTCGGTTGCGACCGTCATAGGTGATTGTCGAAGCTTCTGCGTTGGGAAACCGTGCTACAGGCGTTCCGTTTTCATCAGTAGTGAATCCAAAGTTTATTCCACCGCCCAGCGCATTAGTAGGATTAAGTGGGTTGTTAACGGCTAATCGATAGTCAAACTGTCCAATTTGCCCTTTGGCATAAACGCCAAAATGCCTGGCAAACTGGTCGGTAACACCGAGAGAGTGCCAATGTGTAAACGGCCGTGCCTGATCAAGCGTCATGAAGTTCAGTGTAGAAGCATTGGCCAATCTGGTCAAACCT
>JBCDHA010000124.1:0-8432 GCA_038750705.1 Bacteroidota bacterium | reverse complement strand
TTTTTTCAATCAGCTGATCGATTTTTTTAAAGAATTTGGTCACTTATTTACCATCAAATTATTTACCCTTGGCGGATCAGATATATCCTTTCTTACCATCCTTTACCTGGTAATAGCGGCCATTGCACTTATCTTCTTTGCCGGCCGCTTTAGCAAATTATTTGGCAAAACTATACTAACAAGATATACCAATAATACGGGTACGGTTCAATCCGTTACTACCATTACCAGGTACCTGATTCTGACCATTGGCTTTTTCATCATTATCCAAACCGCAGGTATTGACCTCAGTACACTAAGTATACTTGCCGGTGCATTAGGAGTTGGTATTGGTTTTGGACTTCAAAATATTACCAATAATTTCATTTCAGGTCTTATTATACTTTTTGAGCAACCCATTAAAGTCGGTGACCGCATTGAAGTAGGAGAAATTAAAGGGGATGTGATGAAAATATCAGCCCGGGCCACTAACGTACTTACCAATGATAACATCTCTGTTATTGTACCTAATTCCGAGTTTATCTCTTCAACCGTGATCAATTGGAGTCATAATGACAGAAATGTTAGTTTTCGATTTCCGGTAGGAGTTAGCTATAAGGAGGACCCCAGAATAATAAAGAAAATATTGCTAGAAGTAGCCAATGAAAATAGTGGTGTATTAAAAAAACCGCCTCCTGATGTGTTATTTGATGAATTTGGAGAAAGCTCCCTTAACTTCAATTTAAGGGTTTGGACTACCGAGTACATTAATAGACCCAATATTTTAAAAAGTCAGCTTTACTACGCTATCTTTAAAAAATTCAGGGAATCAAACGTAGAGATACCTTTCCCACAACGTGACTTAAACTTGAAAAGTGGTTTTAATTTTGGCCAATCCGGTGCTGAATAAGGTTCCTAATTTTATAAGGGGTCACCTATTCTTCAAATTTAATATTAAATTGTGGGTAATAACCGTCTATGGGCTTTAAGTCAAAACTATACGATCTCTTAGATATTCAGGAAAGTGAAGTTACCAAAGTCTTTCTGCTGTTGGGAATGGGTTTTTTTATGGGTATTTTCCTGGCTACACTGGATGTTGGCGCCTCCAGTTTATTTTTGAATAACTTGGAAGGTGAACAGCTGGAAACCCAGCTACCGCTGGCAATCGTCACAGCGGGTATCCTGGGAATTTTTTTCACTTTTGTCTATAATGCGCTGCAAGGCCGGATAACTTTTTCCGCCCTGGCCATTGGCACCATACTAATTATCACTTCGGTTCTAGTGGCTATTGAATGGGCTTTTAGAACACTTGATTCATTGGACCAGGTGTATTTTTTTGCCTTTACCTTCATAGTACCCTCTAATTTCCTGGTACTGCTCATATTTTGGGGAGCTTTTGGACGAATGTTTAACCTAAGACAATCGAAACGCATAATCGGAAGCATAGATACAGGACAACTTGTCGCCTCAATTATTGCCCTCTTCTCAATACCGGTAGTTTTAAACTACATTTCTACGGCCAACCTGCTATTCATTAGTTTAATAAGCATGGGTGGATTGCTATTAATGTTTCTAATTATCATTCAAAAGAAGCTGTTCGTAAAAACCATCCAATCAGGAAGCAGTCGCATTCGCTACGTTGAAATATTCAAAAATAAATACATCGCTTTGATGGCTATTTTTGTAACAGTTTCTATGATCGCCGTTAATTTCGTAGACTATTCGTTTCTAAACGTTATTAAGTTTCAATTTGATGAGAAGAGTCTTCCCAACTTTCTTAGTTTGTTTGAAGGTACGGTGGTTATTTTCAGCTTCCTGTTCCAAACTTTTGTTACGGATAGAATAATTGCCATTTACGGACTGAAAGTTTCTTTACTCATCAACCCTATTCTTATCGGTTTATTTACTGCTATAGCCATTCCAATAGGGTTTTCTTTTGGTTATTCTGAGGAGAGCGGTTCATTGATTTTCTTTTTTATCATCATCGCGATGAGCAAATTATTTAACGCCTCTCTGAAAGACGCACTCGACGGGCCGGCCTTTAAGCTCTACTTCCTTCCTATTGACAGCAGTTTGAAATTTGATGTACAGACAAAGATAGAAGGTGTAGTAACTGCTTTTGCGGGACTTATTGCGGGTATTTTACTTATTGCCATCCAAAACATAGAAGGACTCGACCTAATTTACATATCAATATCTACGCTGCCTGTCCTCTTTCTTTGGTACTACGTCACCAACAAGATGCATAACGGCTACCGATATACGCTCAAATCTTCATTAACCAGGAACAAGGCTGAGTTAGATCAGGAATCAGACAAGGAAATAAGTGTTGACAGGATTTTATCCAAACAAGTGGAAAGTGATAGTGAGGCAAAAATCATCTATGGCTTGAAAATAATGGAGAAGCTGGAACCAGGTTTATTTGAGTCTTCTATCAAAAAACTTCTTGATAGCCGCTCCGATAGTATACGAGATTATGCTCAAGAAAGAGCCAAGAAATTGGATTTTGAGTTTGAGAGAACCTCTGAGATAAGCCGTTTGGCTAAGCAAGCCGCTGCAGATGCAGAAGATAGCGATCTAATTTCAGTAGATGCTAAAAGGCTAGAAAAGCTGAGTAAAGCTACCAGAAGTGACGATAGAATACTTGCTGCAAAGCTACTAAGACGTGTTTCCGGTGAAAAGAACATTTTCTTGCTCCTTGAGCTTCTTCGGGATATAGATGCAAATGTCAGAAAAGAAGCAATAGCCACAGCAAGGAAGCTTAAGATAAAAGAGGCATGGGGCGTTTTGATCGACTTCCTTGATTCTGCCAGTTATTCTAATGAAGCTGCGGCAGCGCTGATCGAAGCCGGTGAACCGGCACTTTTAACATTGGAAACAGCATTTCATAAATCAGGACAGTCTGATATGGTGATGTTAAAGATTGTTCAGATAATTGGAAGAATAGGTGGTGAAGAGGCCCTTGACCTGCTATGGAAAAAGATCGAATACCCCGACGGACGTGTGGTTAAACAAATACTGTTGTCACTTAGATACTACGACTATATTGCCACGGACGAACGAAAGACCAGTTTGATCACTTTACTGGAAAATGAAATTGGAAAGGCCATTTGGAATTTGGCTGCTATTGAAGAATTTCCAAACGTAAAACATTTCGTATACCTTAGAAACGCGCTTAAAGAAGAGGTTAGCAATAATTTTGACATGATCTACATGTTGCTTTCTATTCTTTATGACCCTCAATCGGTTCAACTGGTTAGGGAAAATGCAGAAAGCGGCACAGCGGATGGCGCAGCCTATGCCATAGAACTATTAGATCTATTCTTAGATGCCGAGCTAAAGCCCAAACTTTTTCCCCTTGTCGATGATATTGACGTTGGTGAAAAATTGAAACAGTTACAGATCCACTTTCCCAGAGAAAGCTACTCTGAAATACAAGCCTTAAACTATATACTGAATAGAAATTATAATCAGGCGAATAGATGGACTAAAGCATGTGCGTTACATAGTGTTGCCTTTATGCCCGATTTCCATATCAGCCGGGGTCTTGTAGCTCAATTGTTCAACCAGGATGAAATGATCCAAGAGGCCGCAGCATGGGTAATCTATCATAAAGACAGGAATGCCTTTAATAGTATAGCTGACAGACTAAAGCCAGAAGTCAGAAAAGAGCTTGAGACCTCTATAGGGAAGAATAAGCTGGAAGAAGGTCTTAAGGACGGCTTCTACCTGGGAATAGAAATGATCATGTTCCTGAAGCGAGTTCCCGAATTACGCAATATTAAAGGAGCTATGCTAGCCGATATGATTGATCATATGAAGAACATTAATTTATCCAGTGGTGATAGCTTATCATTACATAATTATGAAACTGAAGAACAAATGGTAATCATTGCCGATGGCAAAGCTATGGTAACAGATAATAAAAGTGATGCTACCGCACTTGAAATTAGAGACGTTTTTGGTAGTGTTTTCCAGTCTGGCGAAATCCGCAAGGCTGCAAAAGTCGAAGCACTTTCCGACAGTGTGGTTTTTTTATTATCAATCGATGATTTTTATAATATCATGGCAAATCATCATGAACTGACCCAGCAGTTTGTGAAAAACGTGAGTAAAAGAATTGCAAAAACAATAAAATAATATAAAATCGTATATGGCATATAGCATCGATGTACTTATCGTATTTACGGATCAAGACAATCATCCAACAGAAACAGAAAGAGGTTGGGTAGAAGAATTTAAAAAATTCCTTGAAGGTATGCTTCAGCAAGTACTCGGTGAAAAACCAAACATTTTATTAAAATCAGAGCATGATTCGGTATCGGGCGCTGACCTTAGCCAAGTTGCCGTGCTCGTACCTGTTTTATCCCCATCTTTTATTGAATCAGGTGAATGTCTGGATACCCTGGAGGATTTTTTTGTTTCGGAAGAATCAGCCGGATCAAGAGTTTTTAAAGTATTAAAGCGACCTTTAAGTACTACTGATCAGCCTACCAAGCTTAGAGAACTTATTGGATATGACTTGTTTAGCCTTAATATTGAGACAGATGAAATTCAAGATTACACAAACTTCTTTACCTCAGAGGCTGAACGTGATTTCTGGATGAGATTAGTGGACCTCGCTTATGACATCAACGAAAAACTTATCGAAATAAAATTCAAGGAGAAGAAAGTAGATACCCAGGGCACTTTGGATAGAAGGTCAATTTACTTAGCAGAAACCGGTCATGATCTCAGTATCCAGCGCAATATCATTAAAAGAGAACTGCAGAGATATGGGTATAAGATTCTTCCCGATCGTACTCTACCTGAAGAAGCTGGTGAGCTGAGAAAAATTGTGACCTCAGAAATTGAGGAGTGCAGTTTATCCATCCACTTGATTGGAGGTAGCTATGGAGACATTCCTGTAGAATCAGATAAATCCGTGGTAGATATTCAAAATGAAATAGCTGCGGAAAAGAGTTCTCGTTTAAAGAATAAAGCAGAGTTCTCCCGGCTGGTATGGATATCGCCCAACCTTGACCATGCCAGTGAAAAACAACTGGCCTTCATTGAAAATATTCAACGTGATATGGCATCTGCAGAAGCGGCAGAAATACTGCAAACACCCTTGGAGGACTTCAAAAACATCATTCGGGAAGAGTTGATAGAGGTAAAATTGGACAAAAGACTACTTCGTTCCAGCCTACCTGATGACAGCTCACCTTCCGTATATCTTCTGCATGATAAATCGGATCAAAAAGAGGCAGATGCAATCAAGGCAATCCTGAAGAACGAAGGTATCAATATACTTGTTCCCACTTTCGAAGGAGAACTACTCATACTAAGGCGGCATCATATCGAAAATTTGAGAAGATTAGATACGGCAATCATTGTTCAAAGCAGTGTAAATGAACAATGGGTACATATGAAATCACTGGATTTACTGAAAGCTCCGGGTTTCGGGCGTAAGAAGCCGATTTTGAGAAAAATAATAGTGAGTTTTAGAGAAAACAACTCCAATTTGGAAAAATATAAGGATCAGGATTTTTCTATAGTAGCAGGTAAAACGAAGACCTCTTTAGAAACTGAGATGAAAGCGCTTGTTGAAGAAATGAAAGAGACCGTTCTGTGACTACACTGACAAAAGATATAGGAGTAGCAGAAAATCCATTTCCCGGACTGCGACCATTTAAGATTGACGAAAGTCACTTATTCTTTGGCAGAGAAGGTCAGAGTGACGAGGTATTGCTTAAACTCTCCAAAAACAGATTTGTGGGAGTTATTGGACCGTCCGGAAGTGGTAAGTCTTCATTTGTTTACTGCGGTGTACTTCCAATCCTGTATGGAGGATTTCTTACTGACACAAGCCCGGACTGGGACGTTATTGTTACCAGGCCAGGTGCGGGTCCCATCGATAACTTGGCAGAGGCCATTTTGCAAAAGGACGCTGAATACATGATCAGTGATCCTGAAGAGCAGCAAATAAAAAAGACCATAATTACCACGCTACTTAAAAGTAGTTCATTAGGATTGGTTGAGGCCCTGATGCAGTCAAGACGTACGAAATCAAAGAACTTTCTTATCCTTGTTGATCAGTTTGAAGAATTATTCCGTTTTAAAGACAGTACGGACGCAGGTACCGTAAACGAAACCCTGGCATTTGTAAACCTCCTGATGGAGGCAATCAACTATCTTGACGCACCTATTTATATAGGTATCACTATGCGATCAGACTTTATTGGTGATTGCGCACAGTTCCCGGACCTTACCAAAAAGTTAAACGATAGTCACTACCTCATCCCTCAGATGACGCGCGAGCAAAAGCGACGTGCTATTGAAGGGCCTGTATTAGTAGGAGGTGCCACCATTACCTCCCGACTCACTCAACAGTTGTTGAATGACCTAGGAGATAACCCGGACCAGTTGCCCATCTTACAGCATTCACTCATGCGTACCTGGAGCTACTGGCAAAAAAATATTGATATTGAAGGCGAAGAACTGGACCTCAAGCACTATGAAGCTATTGGCACTATGTCAGAGGCTTTATCCCTTCACGCCAATGAAGCCTACGACGAACTGGATGATTCTGAGAAAGAGGTGTGCGAATCTCTGTTTAAAGCAATTACCGAGAAACGAGGTGAGAACTTTGGCATAAGACGCCCTACTCGGCTGGGAGAAATAGCTGCAATTGCAGATGTTGGAGAAGAAGAGCTTACCCGCGTTATTGATAAATTCCGCGATCCAGGTCGTTCACTGCTTACCCCGCCAATGACCGTTAAAATGGACTCAAAATCCATGATTGATATCTCCCATGAAAGCTTAATGCGGATTTGGGTACGGCTCAAGAACTGGGTTGACGACGAGGCAGATGCTGTTCAAATGTATATGCGCCTTTCTGAAGCTGCGGCCATGTACCAGGTGGGTAAGGCTGGTCTTTGGAGGCCACCGGATCTGCAACTTGCGCTCAACTGGAAAGCGAAGCATAACCCGACTTTAGTTTGGGGGCAGCGCTATCATCCGGCTTATGAGCGCACAATGATCTTTCTGGAATATTCGAGGAAAGAGTTTGAAACTGAGCAGCGAATAAAGGAACTTCAGGCCAAACGTAGACTCCGAATTGCCAGGATTACCGCTTTGGTAATGGGCGGACTCTGCATAGTAGCACTTGGATTTCTGGTATTTGCTTTTATCCAAAGAGCTGAGGCCATTAGAAATGAGGACAGGGCGAAGCAACAAGAAGTATTAGCAAATGCTAATGCCGACAGAGCAGAAAAAAATGCTAATCGGGCTGATTCTCTCCGAGTAGTGGCCCAGGCGGACAGGGATAGAGCAATAGCAGCTCTGATTGAAGCTGACACTGCAAAAAATAGAGCGATAAGAGCACAAGCATTTGCAGAAACTCAAAGAATCAGGGCCGTTCAAGGCGAGACACTGGCTAAAGAGCAGACAGCGATTGCGGTAATTCAACGAAATCGGGCCGACTCTAGCGCAAAAGTAGCCCAGGAAAACTTTGAACGTGCCGTACAAGAAAAAGAACGCGCTGATAAACTACGCTTCCAAGCCATTGCCAAAGCCATGGCCGTAAAATCCACTCAATTTAGGAAAGCACAGGGCGAAGAACAGGTGGTATTAAAGTCTTTGTTGGCTCAACAAGCCTACAACTATAATACGCAATACGAAGGCAATAAATATGATAACGATGTCTATTATGGCCTTTATGAAGCTTTGAGAGATCTGGACGACCCTATGGCAAAGAGCCTTGGAGGGCACAAAAAATCTATAAGAGCACTGACATCAAGCCCCTCGGGTAATCATGTATATTCTGCTGGCACGCTAGGCAAAGTTTTAAGATGGTCAGTAAATGGAAATGAACGTTTAGCAGATACGCTTGCCATGGCAAGAGGAGAATCACATTTATTCAGAAGCCTTACCGTAAATTCTGATGACAACATTCTGGTGGCTGGTGGCAACCTTCCTGAAAATAAAGATGGCAGCAGCTTTGTGGAAATTTATGATCTCAGCTCAGGTAATCAGCGTAATCTTAGCGGATTTAATGGTTCCGTTTGGAAACTGATGTTTCAGGGTAATTCCAATGTATTCTATGCCTTAGATAACAACGGAAAGAGTATCAAACGTTCGGATCTCAATAGTGTGACTGAGGTAATATCCAGTATAAATCGCATAAACGATTTTAGCCTTAGCAAGGATGGGAAATGGCTTATCGCGGTTACCCAATTGGGCGAAACCAATGCCACCGGAGAGGTAGTACTGTACGACTTAGAAAATAACTATTCGGCATCTGTAATACATCAGCACAGAAGAGCGCTGCTGGCTATCGGAATAGGCAGTGATAATGACATAGCCATTGGCGATGTAGATGGCTTGATCAAAGTCTTTGAACTTTTTAGCAACAATACTCTCTCAGAACTTATCGGTCACACCTCAGAAATCGATCAAATTGAATTTAGCTC
>JBCDHA010000123.1:0-8460 GCA_038750705.1 Bacteroidota bacterium | reverse complement strand
GCCCCGTGCGCTGCGCTCTATGCCTAAAGGTCAGTTACTTGAACAACTCTGAGTGGGAACCAACACGCACGAGCTTTATTTCCTTCGGGGTTTCAATTTGTATCCAAATGATCAATACGTCAGGCTTGATATGACATTCCCAATTATCCGAATACACTCCCTTCAGCTGATGGGGTCTCATTTCGACTGGAATTCCCTTCACTCCTTTCTTTTGAAGAACTTTCAAAGTAGCTCCGACGAGTTCAAAATCTTTGCGCTTTGATTTGAGTTTCTTTAAGTCTTTTTTAAATCTGGAGGTGGGTATGAGCTGATACATCCGGTTAGATGTCCTTCAAGAATTGATCGAGATTATCGATGGGTTTAAGGGTTTTACTGCTTCGTGCTTCTTCAATCGCTTTTTTAGTGTCGTCGTTGGGAATTTCACCTACCTCCCGGAATAGCAGATACTCAATGTAGTTGTTTAGGCTTCTTTTTTCAGCCGCAGCTTTTGCCTTAACCATCTCCAGGAGCTCCTTGTCGAATCTTAATGCCGTTTGAACTTTCATCTCGCTTTTCTTTTTGATAAAACTACAGTATAACATACTGTTATACAAATGATATCTATTTGCTAACTCTTGTTAATGATTTACATGCTTCTGAAAAAAAGTTATTCCAAACAGGTCAAAATCCGGATGAAAGATGGCCTCTCGAAAGGATACCCTGTAGAGTAATTTACATGCTCAATCAAACCTGCCAACATGCGTTTAACTGAAGAAATACAATCATATTGGTTGACCAACCTGGCGAAAAATTTATCCTCGGGTTTTAATGAAGCAAGCTTTCAATGCTTAGGGCAGATCATCCCTCTTCCTTACGATTGACCCATTGCCTTTACTATTTTATGAATCCATTTGGCTCATTCTGAACGGAAACCTACTTTTGCTGTTGTTTATAACAAATCTAAATAAGTTATTTAGCGGCAAGTGTTCTTCAGAAAGCCACATATCTCCCCATCGTTAGATATCACAAAGGCCCAAGGGTTTGAAGAGGTATACCGGAAGTATGTTGCGAAGCTATGCCGTATAGCGTTCAATCAGACGCGTGATGAGAGTACGGCACAAAGTATCGTTCAAAATGTGTTTACCCAACTTTGGGAACGTAGAGAGTCATTAGCTATTCAGGGACCTATTGAAAACTATCTGGTCAGGGCTGTGAAATTGGCGGTGATGGATTACCTGAGAAATCAGTCGAAAAGAAGAAGCCATTTGGAAAGTCATTTATCCGATTATTGTGGGACAAAGCATTGCACGGAAGAATTAGTAGCATTCAATGAGCTGGAAACAAAAGTCAATAGCTTAACGGATCAGCTACCCTGTCAATGCAGGAAAGTGTATGAATTGAGCCGAAAAAAAGGGTTGAACAACAAAGAAATCGCTTCTTCGCTTTTAATCTCGGAGAAAACCGTAGAAGCGCATTTGACCAGGGCTTTGAAGCACCTTAAGGTTAATCTGCCTGAGTACCAGACCTAGTGTTTGGCACGCCAAGAATGTATTACAATTTACTGCGATCCGACTAAGTTTTTTAGAAAAGAAAAAAATGCCTTTCCAGCGACCGGGGAAAGATTTTTTTTCAATGTTGAAAACTACACCCACCTAAAGGGAATAACTAAGAGCTGCCCTTCAGGGAATTTTAAGGGTGTTTTTAGCGAGTGATTTCAAATTAATCCTACTTCTATGTTGAAAATCAATTTAATTCACCCTGGCTCTAAAGGGAGCTAAATTAATTTTTTCGCCTTCCCCTTTAGGAATTCAAGGGTAAGAAGGCGAGGATGACAAAGTAGAATTAGAAAAATCTTGTCCTGGTGATCAGTAATTAAAATTTACTGGCATCCGACTAAAATAAAATATACAATGGAAATCTATTCCTCATGTCTTTAATCATAGATTTTTCAACAAGTTCAAAAAGACCGCCAGCCCCTGAAGGGGCGCCTATTTAAATTAGGGAAGTCCCCTTCAGGGTATTTAGGGGTGTTTTCGAATTATGATTAACATAGCGATATTGTTTACTCGGATGTCAATAATTAAAATTTAATTTTTTTCAATTTTCATATAGGGAATTTTCTCGCTCAGACAACTTGAGTATGAATGAACAATTTCCTAAAATGAAGATCACTCCTGAATTACTCCAGAGGTACCAGGCTAAGCAGTGTACCCCTGATGAGGTGAAAGCCGTAGAACAATGGCTTGATACCGCGGATGATGAACCCTCTTTCCTCACCGGTCAGCAGCTCCAAAGCATGGAGCAAGGGATCTGGGAAAATCTTGAGCCTTCTTACCATAAGGGCGCGGCCTCCCAAGCTATACCTCTTTACCGGCAGGTGATGCGCTATGCGGCGGCAGTGGTTATTCTTTTTTCAATTGGATTCCTCACTTACCATTATTTTGTTAAACCGGGTCAGCCTGATAGCGATCTGGCCTACCTTGAAGCTTACACATCTGTCCAAACCCAAAGAGGGCAAAAGCGGACGGTTAAACTTTCCGACGGCTCTACCATCCGGATGAACTATGAAACTGAGATCAGAGTACCCGAAAAATTTGAAGGTAAAGAACGAATTGTTTATTTAACGGGACATGCCCACTTCAATGTGGCCAGGGATACCGAACGTCCTTTCGTCATTTATACGGATGATTCAAAAACGCAAGTATTGGGAACCTCCTTTGATATCAATACAAAGGAAGAAGAAACGGAGATCATTGTTACTAGTGGCAAAGTAGCCTTTTCTGAAAAGGACAAGCAAGAAAATCAGGTTACACTCACGCTCAACGATAGGGCGGTGTTGAGTACCGGCAAAGAAATCAAAACCGATAAAGTCGATGCATTGACCTTAACAGCATGGAAAGACAATCGATTGGTGCTGAAAGACAAGACACTGAAAGAGATTGTCTCGGTTTTAGAACCTTGGTTTGATGTGCAAGTGACCGTAGAGAATCAACAACTCCTTGACGACAGGTTTAACCTCTCCCTTAATAATCCTCCGCTTACCGAAGCATTAGAAAGACTAACTTTTATGGGAAGCTTTGATTATGAGATTGATGGTAAGAAAGTGATCATCCGCTAATTCGAGCAACGTCTACCAACTACTTACGATGAATCGAATTAGAGGACATATTGTACTCCTTCTGTCGCTTTTTGTATGGATACAAGTCCATGCACAACAGCCCCTTTTAGAAAAGAAGATCAGTATCGAATTCAGGAATGAATCAGTTGGTGAAGCACTGGATCGACTGATGAATGAATCGAACTGTACGATTAACTTCAGAACAGCTGATCTTCCTGCAAGCCGAAAAATTTCAAAAGCATATGTTACAACCGCACTTGGGAAGATCATTAGAGACCTATGGGGAGATCACCAAATCATCCTTCGTGCCACACGTACTGATATTACAGTCAAAGTAGCACGCAAAAAAGGCAAAGGTAACCTTCAAGGCTACCTAAAAGATGATAATAATGAACCTGTCCCTTTCGCAACAGTAGCTATAAAAGGAACTAGCCGGGGCAGTGTGACTGATGAGTCAGGATATTTTGAAATCCAGGAAATCGTTGAAGGCGGCCATACACTTGTCGCTTCGTCGATGGGTTATCTTTCGAAGAAGCGAGCAATAACCATTAGACCCAACGAAACATTTACAGAAAATATCATTTTGTCCACTGATGTGAAGCGGCTTGATGAGGTAATTGTAGAAGGAAGATCTGAAAAAGTAGAAGAGTTGGTACAGTCAGCGCAGGCCATCACAGTAGTAGAAACAAGAATTGCAAAAGTGCAAACAGCTGATTTGGGAGAGGTAGTTGCCCGAACTCAGGGCGTCAATATCCAGAGAAGTGGTGGGCTTGGATCCGGCTCGCAGTTTTCATTGAATGGATTAACTAATGATCAAATCCGGATTTTTCTAAACGGTATCCCGTTGGATGCCATGGGTTATATCAATGGTCTCGCCAATGTGCCCGTCAACCTTATTGAAAGAGTGGAAATCTATCGTGGTGTTGTACCAATACGGTTCGGTGCGGATGCCTTAGGGGGAGCGGTCAACATTGTTTCCAATGAAGCATTTGAAGGTACTGGTGGAGATCTATCCTATCAAATAGGGTCTTTTGGTACGCATAGATTTGCTGCAAATCTTAATCATAGACCTAAAGGCAAATCCTACTTTATCAATGCTTCAGGTTTTTTTGACCGGGCCAAAAACAACTATAAAATTGATGTAGAGATTCCGGACGCACGTGGACGGTTAACACCCCAGACGGTAGAGCGTTTTCATGACGATTATCTGGCCAGAGGGGGAAATTTGGAGCTTGGTATTCGAAATAAAAAGTGGGCTGATCTACTTACCATCAGGGGGTTTTATACCCAAAT
This sequence comes from Bacteroidota bacterium, assembly GCA_038750705.1. Lineage (GTDB taxonomy): Bacteria > Bacteroidota > Bacteroidia > Cytophagales > Cyclobacteriaceae > Fulvivirga. The sequence continues at coordinate 4,070 of JBCDHA010000123.1, read as the reverse complement.
TGATCAGGATATACAACATAATTTTGCGATGACAGTGCCCTACGGCGACTTAACATCGGGTGGTTCTTCTTTCGGCGGATTGCTCAAATGGGACAAAAGCTGGAATGACAAGTGGTCACTAGAAAACACGGTTGGAGTAGCCCGGAATGGACGGCAAGTACTCGATACGGCTACTGTGATCTACCAATGGGACGGCCAGCTTTCAAGAGATTTAAACGGTGAGGTCATTAGAAGAGACGGGCCCGGAGAGCGAGGAGCTAGTGATGTTGATTTTCGGGACGTACGCTTTTACAATAGGCTTTACCTGGAATATGCCATCGATCAAAATCATAAACTTCGGTTTTCTTCGGCTCCCACGCACGAAGAAAGAGGAGGTGAAAATGCGTTGGTTCCTGAAGATCAATTGGATCAGTTAGAACTTGAAAATAGCCTTTTTAACGTGATCAATGGTGTTGAGTATGAGTACGAATCATCAAATGGTAGGTCTTCATTACAAGGTTTTGCTAAAAACTACATTCAGCAGTTAACCGCAGAACTGTTTGATGACGTTGGTGCGATTACCGAAAATAATCGTAATACGAATAACTATGGTGGAGGGATTAGTTTTCGGCATAATCTTAACCGGAAATGGAAAATCAAAACTTCTTATGAACGTGCCATTCGACTTCCTAACTTTTTTGAAGTTTTTGGTAATGGATTATTCATTACTGAAAGCCTTGATTTAAAACCGGAAAGAAGCCATAACGCTAACCTTTCGGCAAATTTTAAAAATGTTGACGCGCGTAAAGCTCAGATACGTTTAGAACTAAACCTTTTCCTCAGGCAAGTTCAGGACTTTATCCAACTATTGGGTACGAATGATTTTTCCTTCCATGCCAATATCGAAGATGTAGCTTCCAGAGGACTGGAGTTTACGTCAAACTGGACTTCTGCGAACCGAAGGATTAATATGAAGGCAAGTGGGACCTATATCTCCTATATAAACACTTCTGCTACCGGAACTTATGCCGCTTTTAAGGGAGACCGACTACCCAATAGACCTTATTTCTTTGGGAGCTATTCTGGTAGTTATTCCTTCAAAAATGTTCTTTCTAAAACAGGTGGGCTCGTTTTTTTCGTCAATGCACGATTCGTCAACCGATTTTTTCGCGCTTGGGAGAGTGTAGGCAGAAGGGATTCCAAGCAGGTAATACCTACCCAGTTTACTCAAAACTCAGGTGTGACTTACCATACTGCTTTGGGGAATAGAAAATTAAGTTTTACCGCTGAAATCCAGAATATTTCTAATGAAAAGGTTTTTGACTTTTTCGGGGTACAGCGTCCCGGAAGAGCATTTAATTTCAAATCTATTTTTAATTTTTAATAACTATGACAATTAGAGAAGTCTTTCAATCTAAAATGAAATTAAGTTACTTTCTAGTTAGCTTATTTGCCATCACACTGTTAACCCATTGTAGTGAAGATGACGATCCTCAAATAGTGGAAAATGTGACCGTCACCAACGTGAGTGATGAAGCAGGTTTTGAAGGAACCCCAATCGTACATACGGTTACATTCAATGGCACAAGTACAGAAGCATCTATCTTTGCTGCTAGTTTAACGGATGGCACGGCCACAAGCGATAACTATGACCCGGATTTATCGAATGCTATTTTAAGCAATGGAGTTACTTATTCTTCCGGAGAATTGACCGTACCCAGCGGCGTAAGCAGTTTTACGATAGGTATAAATACCATTAAAAACAATGTAGACGAGGAGGATAAGACCTATAGCCTCATGGTAGGTACTCAGAGTGGAACGGGAACTATAACGGATAATGACCTGGCGCCTGCTTATATTGTACAAAATACCGTGCAGGCCCCAGATGCTCCCAGGACAATTTATTTAAACGTACTTTCTGATCTTACTGATGAAATAGACCTTGCCGATGCTTTTGAATTCAATGGAAACTCAAGAGTAAGGGTATTTAATGGCAAGGTGTACATTTTTGATTCGGAAAGGGTCTTGATCATTAAGCATTCGATAAGCGAAAATAATGTGCTAGTGGAAGAGGATAGGTTTTCTTTGGCTCAGCTAGGCGTAGGAGGCTTTCTTGGAATCATTGCGTTTGTTAATGATGAGTATGCACTGTTAAGACCAAGCGGAGGGCGCCAGTTTGTGGTTTGGAATCCTACCACAATGGAAGTACGAAATACCATCGATTTCCCGGCTGACAGTCCGGATAGCTTTATTACGTCCAATATAGGAACAGTCAGTGTGAGTCCTGATGGCAAGGTTTTTATTGGTGTGGCAGGTTTTTCTTTCGGTGCTCTGCCTAATAACACCCCCGGCGCAAGGGTTATGATAGTTGATCCCGTTGCAGGATCTGTAGATGTGGTATTCAATGAGAATATTGCTGCGGGCACAGAGGGCGCATTTGACGGACAGGGCAACTATTATTTCAGTGCCAATGCTTACTTTGGGTTCTCCAGGTATTTTGCTTCTCCGGCGGAAGTTGAACAAACCATGACCAGAATCAAGCCAGGTGAGCTTTCCTTCGATTCGGAGTTTAATATTCCGGCTACCAGTATTGGAGGTTTGAACCGACCTCAAAACAGTATTTTAAAAATTATCGGAAATGAGTTTTTGTTGGGAGTTCTAGATTTAACCGAGGATGAACTTGGGGCACTTGTCAATCCATTTGATTTAGCAACCGGAGCAATAAAACTGTTGAGAGGAAACCTGGAAAACTGGGAAGCTGCTGTAGAAGTTCCGTTTTCTGATGGGAATAAGACGATGACAGATCTTTTCGTGGTTGATGGCTCCTTTTATGGTGTAGCACGAGATTTCTCTGATAGTTCCGTGGGATCAGAATCAGACATCTACCGATTCACAGAAAGCAACACGCTTGAGAAACTTACTACCGGTGTAGGCTGGGTGGAGTACATTGAACGAGTGAGGTAAGTAGTATTTCGGAAAGTGCTGATGCTATGATTGTCCTTGGGATCGTATTTTTTCTACTCTCTATTTGTTGCCTTTATATAGCATCGGGTCGGGTAGAATTTCAACCAAGAAGGTTTGTGACCTTCTTTACCGAGCACCCTGTTACTAGCAGGGTGCTCGGTTGGTTACTAATTGGAGTCGGTTTAGTTCTTTTTGCCAGGGAGTTAGGTTTGGCAAAAGGGATTTTCCTCAGCTTAGTTCTTTGGCCTTCCCTGGCTTCATTGCTTGTCCTCTTTGCCCCATTTCTGAATAAAACCAAAGCAAAAAACTAACGCACCATGCCAGCCAACAAAAAGTATCTACTGCAAACCAGACGTGCCAGAACCAGCAAAGTGCTTGCTTCCGCCATTGGAGGTTTGGCTGCCACGACCGGCGTATTGTCCCTCTTAGGACTGCTAGGGTTTGGTGAACTGGTGGTGTTGACCATTTGGTTCGTTTTCCCGTCACTCTGGGCATTCTTCATTGCCTTGGTGTATTGGATCAAAAGACCAGGAAAAGCCTGGGCTGTCCTGGGTGCTGTGATCGTGGTATCAGGACTCGGTATTTTCTTATTGAAAACACTTTAATAATGAAGGATATGGAAGAACATCAATCGGACAAAAGAGGCTACAATGCATTTTTCAATACGCATACCGTCGCTGGTATCATCATCAGTATTGGGGTATTCGTTATTTTCCTGGCAGGAGCTTTTGCACTCTTTAAAAAGGAAATCAATAACTGGGAAATCAATAGTCAGCATAATGAGATTCATTTGAAGGATGTGGATTATGACCGGATACTCGCTGAAGTGGCTAAGCAAGGCTACCAAATGTATGGGCGTAATTTTCGTTTTCAGGTAGGGGAAGATCGTGGAACCTTTTTGAAAGTTTCAGCAGGTGCACCGTCTAATAAAATCTCAAAAGATTCATTGAGCCAATTAACACCTGCTGACAGTCTGGCCTACGCCGAAGCAACAGCTAATATCAATTATGCTGTCGAATTAGATTCTTATGAACTAAAAGCACCGGATGAGTATGGCAAAGCTGGTAGAATAGGTGGGATACTGACCCAATTACATTATTTCCGACAAATCCCGGTAGTTGGTATTT
>JBCDHA010000122.1:0-8475 GCA_038750705.1 Bacteroidota bacterium | reverse complement strand
TACGTTCGGTTCCGGACTATGCCAAACCACCCTTATTAAAGGTAAAGTAACTGATGGCCAGGGACAAGCTGTACGATCAGCCAACATAAGAATAGAAAATACGAGCATAGGCACAGTAAGTGATTATGAAGGTGGCTTTGAGTTGGCACTTACCACCGGACTCCCTATAAATTTAACTGTCAGTCACGTGGCCTACGAAGAAAAGCGTGTGACCGTTACTGACGTTGATAATCCGGTTGTTATTACGCTTGAACCTTCTACGAAGTTGCTTCAATCTGTTGAAGTAAAAGGGGAAGAAGCTACAAGAAATGAAGTTAGTCTTACTAAAATACAACCTAAGTCTGCCGAGCTGTTACCCTCTCCTTTTGGTGATTTTACAAAGATACTGGCTACTTTACCCGGTGTTGTTAGCAACAATGAGCTTTCATCCACCTATTCCGTTCGTGGTGGCAGCTTCGATGAGAATCTGGTTTATGTAAATAATATACCGGTATACCGTCCCTTTTTGGTTTCAAATGGACAACAAGAAGGCCTTAGTTTTATAAATCCAAATCTTGTCGAGAACATAGAGTTCTCAGCCGGAGGATGGAAACCCAGCTATGGCGATGCGTTATCATCCGTTTTGAATGTCGCTTACAAAGAGGCTGATGAATTAAAGGCTTCTGCCGTGGCAGGTTTACTGGGAGGTACAGCACATGTAGAAGGGCGAATGGGTAAGGTGTCCGGCGTGGTGGGGGTACGCCACAAAACGGCACAGTACCTCTTAAATACGCTTGAAACCCAAGGTCAATATTTACCAAAGTTTACAGATGTTCAGTCTTATCTGAATATCGAGCTGACAAACAAAACTAAGCTTGGTATACTTAGTTCTTATGCGCGTAACCGTTATCTTGTAGAGCCAGAAAACAGAGAGACAGACTTTGGTACGTTTAATCGATCTCTGCGTCTTTTTGTAGCATTTGATGGTCAGGAAATTCTTGAATATGATACGTACCAGGGCGGTTTTAATCTCATCCATAACTTCACTGATAAGTTTAGTACCGAGCTCATTGGGGGTGCGGTTTATGCCCAGGAGCGGGAATTTACCGATGTGGAGGGTGGCTATCGGCTATGCGATGTTGACAATAACCTGGCTTCATCCACCTTTAATGAGTGTATTATAACACGCGGCATAGGCACTAACTTTGACTTTGGCAGAAACACACTGGAAGCAACAATATTCAATCTTGAAAGCAGGAATATATATACTATTAGTAATAGAACCACTCTGGAATTTGGTGTTGGATATAGCAACCAGACCATTGATGATATATTGGATGAATACAATTTTACCGACTCTGCTAATTTTGTTATTGATATTGGTACCACAAGCGCTGAAAATGAAATAAAAACGGATCGTATTCATTCATATGGACAAGTTACTTCAGACTTATCGGACAAAGTAACCTCAACCTTAGGCTTTAGATTGAACTATTGGAGTTTTAACGAGGAGTTGATCATTAGCCCAAGGTGGCAAATCTCGTTTAGACCAAAGTGGGTGCGTGATGTTCTTTTTAAGGGCGCTATTGGAGTTTACGCTCAGCCCCCATTCTACAGAGAGCTAAGGGATTTTGAGGGGAACCTTAATAGCGATCTTAAAGCCCAGCGTTCGATTCATTTCATTGGCGGGTTAGACTATAATTTCAGATGGTGGGGTAGGGACTTTAACTTTATAAGTGAATTATATTATAAGAAACTTTGGAATGTAGTGCCTTACGAGGTGGATAACGTCAAGCTGCGCTATTATGCCAATAACGATGCCGAGGCATTTGCCGCAGGTTTGGATATGCGCCTTAGTGGTGAGTTTATAGAAGGAACCCAGAGCTGGTTCAGCTTAGGAATTTTAACTACACGTGAAGATGTAGAAAATGACGGCAACGGTTATATCCGCAGACCGACGGATCAAAGAGTTAACCTTGCTATTGTCTTTCAGGATCATATACCCGGCGACCCTACTATCCAGGTAAACTTAGGCGTTTTGTATGGATCGGGCCTTCCTTTTGGGCCGCCTAATAACTTTGAAAGGAGAAATGCCTTTAATGGCGCAGAATACACCCGTGTAGATATTGGATTTTCTAAAATCTTCTTTTTGAATCAAAGCAGAACTGCTGATAAGACACTAACTCTTACCGCCGAAGTACTGAATATGCTGGGTGCCTCAAACACCATATCGTATACCTGGATCTCTGATGTTAACAATCAACAGTTTGCCGTACCTAACGCACTTTCGGCAAGATTTCTCAATGTAAAAGCCGCTGTAAGATTATAGTCACCGTCTGTGTTTAGTATCCCGCCATTTACGGGATATTTGGGAATAGAGGTCAATTTTTTTTGTCTATCATTTACTAAAAACGTTATTTCGGGGTTTTATAAATTTTAACACCCGAACTTAACGAGTAGAACGATGAAGAAATTGAATGTTTTGTTGGCTTTTGCATTTTTTGCTTTCCTGTCAATATCGGCAATAGCACAAGATGAAATTACAAATGAGGATTTGAGAAGATACGCACTTCTTAATGAGGTGATAGATGCCATGAAATCTGAGATTAGTGTTTTGACCAATACAATGATCAAGAATCAGGAAGGTTTTGACGGTAAAAGATATAAGGAGTTACAGTCTTTCAAAGGGGATGAAGCTAAGCTGGATGAGCTTGGAGCCAATGATTTTGAGAAAAAATTCATGATGCTTGTTTACAAGAAGCAGGAAGAACGTAAGACGGCGCTAAAAGAAGTTAACTCAATTATGGCTACTAAAATGATTAATGGTGGTGCAAAAAAATTTAAAGCAATAAAGGAGGCGCTTAAGTCTGATGAGACACTAAAAGAGCGTTACACTAAAATACAGATGAATTTTTCTGCTGCTGAAGGAGATGCTTAGTATTATATGAGCTTAGTAGGCAAGCCAGCGCTTAAACCGCTGGCTTTTTTTATGAAAAAATAGCTATATTGATGACTGGATAAATAACTTTTGAGTGTATGTTTTCTGAGAATGAAATAGCTACAATGATCGAAATTCCTGCCATTCAGGAAGTTACCGCAACGGTAAAAAACGATTTTATTAATCAAGAAGCGAACTTCCTGGAGATAAGTGACCATGATTTCTTATCACTGATTATGTTGAGTCCGGCAGTCGGAGTTGCACTTGCCAATGGTAGCATCAGCCTTTTTGAAGAGTTGGCGCTGAACAAGATGGCGCGCAAGATGTCAAAAGGAGGATACTTTTTGAAGATGGATCCTGTGGCCCATGCCATGAAATTTGTGATTAAAAATTTTCAAAAATGGGAACCGATATTTTTTGATGTGGTAGTGAAATGCATGGATAGCACCATAGACAGAAAAGTGTTAATGGAAATCGATGGCCAGGATCTTGGTGATCCAATTAAGGATTTTGCCCGTGATTTGATGACCGTACCCTATATATTCGTCCGTTTTTTAAGTACTATGGTGCTTAACGATGAATCCGATATTGTCGAACACCGCAGTATCTCTAAAGTTGAATTTGAAAAGATCCAGGATATCGGCGCTAAGCTGGACATCCACGAAACACCTGTTTTTAAATCATTTTGTGGGACATTTGAAGTGAAATAGGCTATAATTTCGAAATAGCTTGATAATATTTTTTAAACTTGCCTGTTCTATTTTAATGATCAATCGGGCTCCAAATTTTTTTTTCCTTCTCATTTTAGTTCTGACGGCTATCAGTATAGAAACGGCTGCGCAAGATGAAGACAAGCCTGCCATCCCCCTGGATCATTTCTATGCCAAACCACAAGAAGGTGGAGCTTTAAGGAAGATTTTGGGCAAGTTGCATTTTAGCCTGGAGTTGGGCTATAGCAGAACGTATTATAGACAGGATTTATCGGAGTTTGGAATACTGCAGCGATCAGACTCGTTGTTTATTTTTAGTCCGGAATTAAATTCATCAGGTGGTAACCTTAGCACAGGTTACGATTATTGGTTCAATTCTGCGAGTCAGCAAAGTAATATTTCCTTTAGTAACGCCGATGACTTTTTGCTTGGAGGTGACAGTACTGATTTTAAATTTAAATCCGTTGGTACGGGTATTCCAATATCCGGCATGGTTCATATCGAGATAGATAGATACAAAATTGGTGGAGGGTTTATGTTTGAGTACCACCGGATAGGTGAGTTTAAACCTTCTTCATTTGATGACCGCATCAATACCTTTGACGCGAACTTTACCAGTGCACTCTACAAAAAATATTTCTTACTTCTGGGCGCCAAAGTATACCGGTACTATGAATGGCTATTATCCGCAGATGCAAGAATAGGAGCCTATAGGTTAGGAAAGAACTTTGACAATAATGTCATACAAAAAGGCATTTTCGTAAACTTTGGAGCAACTATCGAGCGAGAGCTCTCAGAATATTTCTCAGCCTATGTCAGGCCATCGTACGACTTTAAGAATTATACGCTTAACCTGCCGGAATCTAGCCTTTCGGTTAATCACTCTCTTAACGCTTTGTATATCGGTGTAGGCATTAAGTACCGCATTCCCGAACATCCCAAGTGTTTTATAAAAAATTGCACCACTCAAATTAATCATCAGCACGGTAATAGCAGAATTTACAGAAGCAGAATGCATCCGATCTATAAAAAGCAGAATCCTCACCATGGTGAGAACTATCCTAAGCCGGTAAAATACAAGCGCAAAAACAGGCGCAAACTGAACCCCTATTGATTTGGTTTTAATGCATTGGTAATCAATTACTTAATACGGAATCTCCGGCAGTAAGTATCGTTGGGTATTTTAACTGGTAAACCGCTTTAAAAAGGTGCCTATATTCTTTAAATTCGCATAATTTTTAAACATCAGAAAGCAATAAAAATCAATGGCAGACGAGGAAAATGGTAATGTGCCGAGTGAGGGAATAATACCAATTAATATTGAAGATGAAATGAGAGGCGCGTACATAGACTATTCTATGTCAGTCATTATTTCAAGGGCACTACCTGATGTACGCGATGGTCTAAAACCCGTTCACAGAAGGATACTATATGGCATGCTGGAGTTAGGCGTAAATTATAACAAGGCCTATAAGAAATCCGCCAGGATCGTGGGTGAGGTTTTGGGTAAGTATCACCCCCACGGTGATACGGCGGTTTATGATTCCATGGTGAGGATGGCCCAGGAGTGGTCGCTTAGGTACATGCTGGTAGACGGTCAGGGTAACTTTGGTAGTGTTGACGGAGATTCTCCTGCCGCTATGCGTTACACCGAAGCCCGGCTTAAGCGCATAGCAGAAGAGATGCTGGCTGATATCAATAAAAATACGGTAGACTATCAGTCTAACTTTGACGATTCACTGAAAGAACCCACTGTATTGCCGGGTAAGGTTCCTAATCTGCTTTTAAATGGCGCTTCCGGTATAGCTGTTGGTATGGCTACCAATATGGCCCCCCATAACTTAACAGAAGTGGTCAACGGCGTCATAGCATACATTGACAATAATGATATTTCAGTTGCTGACTTAATGAAGCACGTAACTGCGCCTGATTTTCCGACAGGTGGGCTTATTTATGGCTATTCAGGTGTAAAAGACGCTTTTGAGACGGGTAGGGGTCGTATAATAATGCGAGCCAAGGCAGATTTTCATACTACTAAAACCGGTAAAGAGCAGATCATAGTCACGGAGATTCCCTACATGGTGAATAAGGCCAGTATGATAGAGAAAACCGCTGCGTTGATCAATGATAAAAAGATAGAAGGTATTTCTGATATACGTGATGAATCAGATCGCGATGGCCTGAGAATAGTATATGATATTAAGAAGGACGCTATTCCGAATATTATACTCAACCACCTTTTTAAATATACCCAGCTTCAGTCTTCGTTTGGTGTAAATAATGTAGCCCTGGTTAAGGGAAGGCCACAAACGCTGAACTTAAAGGATCTGATAAAGTATTTTGTCGAGCATCGTCATGAAGTGGTTATTCGTAGAACTCAGTACGAGCTGGATGAGGCCGAAAGAAGGGCACATATATTAGAAGGTTATCTAATTGCACTTGATAACCTTGATGAGGTGATAACTCTTATCAGAAACTCAAGAGATCCGGAGATTGCGAAGGCTGATTTGATAAGCGCTTTTAAGCTTAGCGAGATCCAGGCCAAGGCGATTCTTGAGATGCGCTTACAGCGCCTCACCGGTCTTGAAAGGGAAAAGATTGTCAAAGAATATGAAGAAGTAAAAGCCTTGATTGCTGACTTAAAAGATATTCTTGAACGTGAAGAACGGAGGATGGACATCATCAAAAACGAGCTTTTAGAGGTACAGGATAGATATGGTGATGACAGAAGAACGGAGATTGTACACAGCGCTGATGATTTGACCGTGGAAGATATGATCCCTGACGATGAGATGGTGATTACTATATCTCATGAGGGCTACATTAAAAGAACTCCACTAGCAGACTACAGGACGCAGAGCAGAGGTGGAGTAGGCTCCAGGGGTGTGATTACCAAACAAGATGACTTTACTGAGCATCTCTTTGTAGCTACTGCCCACAATTACTTGTTAATTTTCACGGAGTTTGGCAAGCTATTCTGGAAGAAGGTATACGCCATTCCCGAAGGCACCAAAACCTCCAAAGGCAGAGCTATCCAAAACCTCATCAATATTGAATCCGGGGACACGGTAAGAGCGGTGATCAATGTACTTAACCTGAATGATGAGGAGTACATCAACAATAACTACGTGATGATGTGTACTGAAAATGGCACCATCAAAAAAACAACGCTTGAAGCTTACTCCAGGCCACGTCAAAATGGTATTAACGCAATAACAGTAAAGGACGGAGACCGACTGTTAGAAGTGAAATTAACTAATGGCACCAACCATATTGTCATTGCCAAGAAGACGGGCAAAGCAATTCACTTCAATGAGTCTGATGTGAGGCCGATGGGTAGAATGGCATCGGGAGTTCGTGGTGTGACCCTGGAAGGCGATGATGATAAAGTGGTAGGCATGGTATGCATTAGCCGTGACGATGCAAATTTGTTAGTTGTATCTGAGAAAGGCTACGGAAAGAGATCGTCGATTGAAGATTACCGAATCACAAAACGAGGAGGTAAAGGAGTGAAGACCATTAACGTTACTGATAAGACTGGCAAGCTAGTTGCTATTAAAGAGGTTATTGATACGGATGACCTGATGATCATTAATAAGTCGGGCATCACTATTCGTATGGCGGTTGAAGACCTGCGCGTAATGGGTAGAGCTACACAAGGGGTGAAGCTCATCCGACTAAATGAAAATGATGAGATATCCTCAGTTGAAAAGATAGAACGAATAGAAATAGAGGAAGATGGTAACCAAGCGCCCGATTCACCGGGTTCGGATAAAACAGAAGAAAAAGAATAACTTTGCTAAAACTTGAAACTATAATACTATTATGAAAAAATTACTTGTTTTACTTATTGTCCTGGCCATTGGCGCTGATAGCTATGGCCAGAAAAAGCCAAAGATAAATCAGGCGGAAAAGCTTAGATCTGAAGGTAATCTGGGTGAGGCTAAAAATATAATAGATGAAGCTATTGAGTATGAAAAAACGAAAGAAGATGGCAAGACCTGGTATTACAGAGGGCTTATTTATGCTTCACTGGATACCACCTCAAATCCTGAATATCAGAATTTAGCTTCTAATCCATTGGAGACGGCAATGGAAGCTTTTGCTAAGGCTGACGAGCTTCAAAAAGGAAACTCTGAATATTATATCTCCGATGCAAATGGATTGCCACAATTGAAAACGCAGCAGCTCAGTATGCTCTGGGGGTTTTATTTGAATAAGGGTGTGGAAGAATACCAGGCTGATAATAAGGAAGAAGCGCTGAAATGGTTGAATAAAACCAAAGTTATACAGCCCAAAGATACCACAGGGTACATCTACGCAGGTTCCATTGCACTTTCAGCTCAAAATTATGAAGCCGCAGCAGAAAATTATTACACGCTTATTAATGAGCTTGACTATCAATCGAAAGACGCTTACAACTCGCTCATTTATATTGAAAGTTCGGTTAACAAAGATGATGCGAAAGCCGTGGAATTGATACGCAAAGCGAAAGAACTCTTCCCGGAAGATTTGGACTTTGCTAAGTCTGAGGTTGCAGCTTTAATTAGAATGGGTAAGTCGGACGAGGCTAAAGTGGGACTTGCGGAAGCTATAAAAAAAGAACCAAATAACGCAGCGCTACATTTTCAGTTAGGTATTCTGGAAGAAGAGTTAGGAAACACGGAAGCAGCTAAAGCAGCTTATACCGCGTCAACTAAAGTAGACCCCAACTACTATAATTCGGCTTTTAATCTTGCCGTATTGTACTATAACGAGGCCGTAAACTTAATTACAGAGAAAAATAATTTAGGTATTACATCGGCTGAATTAAAAAAGGCGGAAGAAATGCAGGTTACTATCGATGAT
>JBCDHA010000121.1:0-8508 GCA_038750705.1 Bacteroidota bacterium | reverse complement strand
TAGATCAGCTAAACCAGACGTAATGTGCCTCTTGTCACTGATCAGACAACTTTCATTATGCAAAGTTTCCAAAATGGAAACTTTGTGTGTATCTATGCGTAACATATGGTAAATGTAGATGCGAATCATTGCTGATAAAACCGTAAAAGATTTTTATCTAAGGCACCCTGATGCAGAAACACCTCTTAAAACCTGGAGGATGTTAGTCAAGAGGGCAGAATGGCAGAGTATGGCAGATGTTTTAGGTACGTTTAGCAAGGCAAGACCCATCTCAGACGAAAGGATCATTTTTAATATTAAGAAAAACAATTACAGATTGGTCGCCAGGATGGTTTTTAAACGAAAAACGCTTTGGGTCGTATTTATTGGCACTCACGAAGAGTATGATAAAATTGATCCGTATACTGTGTGGTATTATTGAAAATAAACGATTACTGAGATCATGGAGATAAAACCTATAAGATCGGAAAAAGAATACAAGGCAGCTTTACAACAGCTCGACAAAGTATTTTCAGCTCCTGAGGGAACACCCGAGTATGATCAGGCTGAAACACTTGAGATCCTCATTGAGAAGTATGAAAACGAAAATTATAAAATTGAGGCTCCTGACCCCATTGAAGCCATCAAGTACCTTATCGCCGAAGGATACACCAGTCAGAAGCAATTGAGTAAGATATTGGGTGATAAATCAAAGGCCTCCTTAGTGCTGAACAAGAAACGTGCGTTGAGTTTAAATATGATCAGAAGTATTCATAGAGAATTAAAGATCCCACTTGATTTACTTGTTCAGGAATATCAGTTGAATGCTACATAAAGCGGTTTACGATTCGTTCAATCGGTTTTAACCTGGTGAGCTAAGCTTCGTCAACCGAAAAGAAAGAAAAAAAATGGTCGCCAAAATCCCGGCCGTTAAAAAGAACGTAGCTGAGTTCAAGGTCTCATATAGATAGCCTCCTAAAATAAGACCAATAATACTGGCCAAACTGCCTGAGCTATTGGCAACACCTTGCACCGACCCTTGCTGCTTTTCACCGCCCAGCTTCGACAATATTGAAAGAAAAGAAGGCCACATGAGTCCATTCCCCAATGCAAAAAGAAAAGCGCCCGCATAGATCAAGGGTTCACTGCCGGTTGCCATCAAACAAAAATTCGCGACTAGCGAAAAGCTTCCAAAGATCACCAGGCTGGCGTCAGAATACTTTTTGGAGAGGTACCCTAGCAAAGGCCCTTGCACTACGATCATCAGGCCGCTTAAAAAGGAGAAGAAAATACCGAGCTGCAACGAATCCCATGATAGCGCTTGTAACGCGTGCATTGGGAAAGCGCCATAAAAGAAACTGAACCCCAGGAACGTGAGGAAGTAGATCAGTAACATAAAAGGCACATTCTTAATTTTGAAGACACTTTGAAAGGAAGTGTCTTCGCACTTTTTCATTTTATAGCATTCTTTGTGCTCAACGCTGAATACCCGTTTTATACTGAATTGCTTTCGTGGCTCTACCAGGTCTGTTTTGGATTCGGGCAACCGGAACCATATGAGTCCTATGGCAACGGTCGAAATAAGTATAGCTGCCAATACCGGGATAGTCTCTCCGTACTGGGTAGCGCCTAAGAGACCGGCCAGTGAGGGCCCGATGATGAACCCCAGACTTGATGACATGGCCATTTTCCCAAAGTTGGCCTTCCGGTTCTGGTCGTTGGAGATATCTGATAGATAGGCATTGGCAACAGATACATTACCCCCTGTAAGTCCATCAAAAGCACGGGCAATAAAAAGAAACACTAGCGGTAGGGTAACGGCAAAAGCGCCAAAGGTTTTAGACTCGATCTCCACCAGTGTGTTGATAGGCAGGTATAAGGCCAGCAGGAATACAAACCACGCCACAAGCGTACCGATCTGACTAATGAGCAGGATCTTACGTCTTCCAAACGTATCCGACCAGCGCCCTAGAATAGGCGCTCCAAAAAACTGAAAAGCAGGATACATAGAGCCCAACACACCATATACAAAGGCGTTGCCCCCAAAACGGTTGACCAAAAACACCAGGAAAGGCATGATAATGCTGTACCCCAGCATCCCAATGAAGTTCACCGAGAGCACGGGAAGCAGGGATATGGATTTAGAAGTATTCGCCAATGTATTTCATTTAGAGCATGTCGTTAAGATACAACTAACACCTAAGGATCGTTATTCCCAGCGCAGGCGGGAATCCTGTTCATACCAGCGCTTAACCCTTTCAAAATTTCCTGATTCAGGTGAGGAATAGTACTTCACCTAACGACATTCAAGCTCAGCTATTAAAAGTACTATTATTTGGTATATCTTTGAGAATCAATAAGGGATATTAGCCTGCCTGGTCGGCAGACAGGCTCAGTTGCCTGCCCGCCAGAGTGAATGGAGTGTTAGCTCAGTTGGTTTAGAGCACCGCCTTGACAGGGCGGGGGTCGTTGGTTCGAATCCAATACACTCCACACGGCAGGCGGGGTTTAGAGCGCTGCCTTAACAGGGCAGAGGTCACTGGTTCGAATCCAGTATATCCCACAAATTTCCCTTGATTTTTTCGGTAATCAGTTTAGTTCGAAATCGAAGTGCCTTTGGTACGAGATTCATGAGGGGATGTGCGGCACGGTCTGCGGGTACGAATAATCCAATACACTCCACACGGCAGGCGGGGTTTAGTCTTTTGGCCTTCCATGCTTTCCGGTTTTATAATACTTCACTTTAAAATCCGAGACCTCGTCTTTCAGTTTCTTATTGGTATTTTCCAGCAACTCGTTTTGTGTTTTCATGATCCGGAGTAGGTCATGTACTGCATCCAGGTTTTCCAGTTGTGTGAATACGATCTGCTCTAAATCCGCTTTAGTGTATCTTTTCATATGTGGCTTATAAATAGTATTGTGTTATGTGGAAAATCAATGAAATCATCCAGAATTACAGGATGAATATAAATTTAATCTGGTGAATTACCAAATGAATATCCAGATTTTCAAAATATCTTCGTTGGTTAACTAAATTAGTGTCCTGAAAACCCATAGAATGACAGCATTAGGATTGTATTTAGCAAAGAAGACCGTGAACAAAGCTGAAGTGTCCAGACGTACCGGAATCAGCACTTCCCGACTCAGTGAATTGAGCTTAAAGGAATCTGCACACCTCCGGGCCAAAGAGCTCTACCTGATTGCATTGGCAATAGATGTTGATCCATGCGAAGTGCTTGAGAAGATTTATGAGGATGTTAAACTAGCAGATTAACCGGTGTCAATGAAAAGGAAAATGGTACCCCTTAAGTAATGGCTAACAGACCGCTTAAACACATCTTTAGAATGATTCATATTGACAATATGCCTCATGTGATTGAAGTGGGTTTGACACATCGTCAGTCTCAAAACGCAAGTAAAAATTTTAGGCCAATTGGAGATGCAACGCTTATTTCAACAAGACATACCAAATTGGTTCAAATTGTAGACTCTAAGGAATGGATTACATTGGGGGATTATGTTCCGTTTTATTTTGGAGTAAGAACTCCAATGTTATATGTGATGCAGCTTGGAGGCAATTATGTCCCAAATAAAGTATCTCCCGAAGATATTATATATTGTGTGATGAATTTGTCAACTTTAATTGATAAAGATTTTACTTTCTATTTTTCGGATGGTCATGCAACTGACGGCTTCACTCAGTTTTATTCTCATAATCGATTTGATGTAGTGCATGAGCTTGTAGATGTAAAAGCAACACGCGTCAAATGGTGGAGTGATGGAGAAGACAGGGATCTAAAAAGGAGAAAACAAGCGGAACTACTGGTTAGGGGTGATATTCCTTTTGATTGTTTGGCTGGATTTATCGTTTATAATGATGCAGCGAAATCACGACTTTTGCAGATGGGGATTTTAGCAGAAAATGTTCATATTGAACCCAACTTCTATTTTTGACCGATGATCAAATTTATAACAGGAAATATTTTTGATAGTGAAGCAGATGCTTTGGTTAATACCGTCAATACTCAAGGTATAATGGGGAAAGGTATTGCGCTACAGTTTAAGAAGTCGTTCCCACATAATTTTCAAGTATACGCCAAGGCTTGTAAAAACAATGATATTGATATTGGCAAATTGCTCTTTGTAAAAGATGAAAGCCTTTTGGGAGGAACCAAATGGGTTATTAATTTTCCTACAAAGACATCTTGGAGAAAACCTTCTGAATACATTTATATCAAGCAAGGTCTAGAAGACCTGGTTAATCGCTTACCTGAATTTCCAATTCAATCTATCGCAATCCCACCTCTAGGAAGTGGGAATGGAGGGTTAGATTGGCAGAGAGTAAAGTCAATGATTCAAGATAAGCTAGAGAGTTTGCCATTGGATATAATAGTCTACGAACCCAATGCCAATGTTAAAGAGGTAATGAAAAAAGAGCGTGTCAAACTCACCGAAGCACGTGCTTTACTTCTTTATGTCATGTACGATCTAGTGAAAAATGGCGAGCTTGTCTCCGAATTTTCATGTGAAAAGGTGAGTTATTTTTTACAACGATTTGGTGCTCAGAAATATTTCAATTTGAAATTTGAACCAAATTTTTACGGCCCTTATTCTGGCAAGATTCGCTATGTCATTAACTACTTAAATGGAAGCTATATCATGGGATATAGTGCTATGGATAAGAAACCTTTTGAACCCTTGAGTCTGGTTGCAGATGGTATGGACGAAGTTCGTAGATATGTCGAATCTAATTCCGAACTGAAAGCTATTGCAGATAACACAATTCGTTTTTTGTCTGGTTTTTATTCTGACTTCGCACTAGAACTTTTATCCAGTATCGATTTCTTACGCCAATCTCAAAAAGTACAAAATGTTGAGGAAATAAAAGAAGCCGTTTCCTCTTGGAATGATCGTAAGCGCACTATGTTTTCAGATGATAGGTATATCAATATTTCAGTAAACCATCTGGAGAAAGCTCAGTTTATCAACTAGCTTTCACTCCGATAATACATGATGCAATCTTTTGGTCAATTTGATCAGTGTAGGGGCAATTGTCTATTATCTTTTGCAGGAGTTCTTTGCTGAAATGGATACTTTTATAGTCTCGCTCTAAATTCCTTAAATTATAGACTATTCGCTTGCGCTTAGCATTCTTTCTTTTCTCATCCAGGTAGGGTTGGAGAATCTCAATCCATTGTTCCGCAAACTGATAAAAGTCTACAATTATACTTCTTACACTTGGCCGAAAGAGATTTAAGGTACGCCTCAATAGACTTTTGACCTCACTATCAGTTTCATTATCTAATTTTTTCTCCAAAATACGTTGGGCGACATTAAGAGCTCTCTTACGTTTATGAGGTAATAAAACCTTTTCTAAACGCTGCATTTTAGTCACAAAGGCCTGAAGAGCTTCTTGATTCCAAGATGCCCCTTCAATGTCTTTGGTAAGATGCTTTCTCAATTGATAACAGATATCTGTAAAGTCGGTGTGAAGTTCATCCGATTCATCAATAAAGTACCACCTGGGACTTTTGGTTTTAGTACCCCGGAGAGCAAGAAAGCACCAGTTATTCTCACCGTGTACAAAGCTTACCCGTGATTTTATAGTGGCCTTTACTCCTTTGATTTGTTCGTAGTATTCTTCTTGAATTAGCGAATCTTCACCTTCTTTTAGTTGTAATACAGGTTGAAAGCTATTATGAATACCTTCCCATTCTGCATCTTCTTTAACAAAGTCACGGTACTCATTAATTAAAGATTGTACACTGTCTGTATTCTTAAAATGTCTATTGCGCAAAGACGGGGGAACATTGATGTTTGATCCATAGATATTTTCTACCACTTCTGTGGTTTCTATTAGTCGTTCGTCTCCTTTTAATGCAAAAGCCTCTGAATCATCAGGCCAATGAGCCTCAATGGTCTCATGTGGACTATCCATTCTATCAACTCTTCCTATGCGCTGTTCAACAATTCGAAGCACACTAGGCATATCTTACAAAACAACGGCTGATGCTTGTTGTAAATTGGCTCCTTCTGACATTTGGTCTGAGCAGAGGGCGATGCAATTTTTGGAAGTTGATCCTAACTTGAAGATCTCCATTACTTCGTTACGAACTGTAGCCGTATTGCCAGAAACAACATACACTTTTGAATTGGTATTTTGATTCATAAGTAAGAAATTGAGATAGTCTAGTGTTATAACTGTGCTATCAAAAGCTACAATCAGTTTGTGTTTGCGTTGAAGGCGTAATAAATGTTTAGCCTTGCTTAGTTCGCGTTGTCCACTTAGCCTTTTCGCATGAGTACCAATCTTTTTATAGATATTGATTTCCTCATTACAGATTTTTAGATATTCATTTTTGTCAACAAGCCATTTAGGAAAAAGTGAATGCTTAAAACTCTTTCTAGGAACCTTGTGCTTGAATGATTCGATTTTTGCTATCTGATTACCTGTTTTGTTCTTTTTGGAATCAAAGCCAAAGTGTTCTTTCGCTTCATCTGATCCTGCAACATGCTCTAGTAATGCCGCGCTCGATGATCTTAATGAAGCTTTTATCATATAGCCGCATAAGGCATTTGCAGCTCTGATTCTTCTATCAATGTATATTTGTTCCTCTTCTTCACTGGCCAATTCCCAATCAGGGCGTAGGATACTTCTTAAATAGATTACGCCTTTCAGTTTTTGTGCCAAGTCCGCAATTTGAATAGCTATTTCTATGTCTCTCTTAGTTTCACCAGTTTTGTATGTAGGGCATAGCTGGATCGGGAAACGGCATTGCTTTCCCTCTTTATTCAAGTACTTTTCAGGCTCTTTATCAATTTCCTTGTTGAGTTCTGCTTTTGTCCTACGAACCAAAAAATGACTTATAAATGACTTCAAGCTGCTTAGATCGTTTTTATCCAGTTTGCGTTTTTTCTCTCTGAGTAATTTGAACCTCTTAAAATCTTCATCGCTTAGATTATCGACATCTAGAAGCTCGATGAGCCTGAGTAGGTCATCGGCTTTTTTGTTCATCGGGGTGGCAGTAACTAACAATGTGTGATCAGCTTTACGATGCTGAATCGCTTTGCTTCTTTTTGAGTCGGGATTAAGGTAGTTGTGTGCTTCATCGAGAGTTATGATGTTTGCTAAGTCTACATCGTTAGCTGCTTCAGCCATTTTCTTCTTTCCGGCATTGCTAAAAAGCCACATTGAGATTTGAGAATAGTCAACTCTGGATAATGCTCTAAATTCATTTCTCCAGTTATTAATTACTAAAGGAGGGCAAATAATCAGAGAGTTAGTCCGATCCTGTTTGCCATTTTCCCATAACCAATGAACGAGAGTGAGCATTAAGGCAGAGGCAAATTTGGTTTTCCCTGCTCCTGTAGGGTCAGCAATAAGCACATTGGATTGATTCTGAATTATTATCATTGCCTGGGCAATTCCCTTCCATTGTGTAGGCCAAAGTTTTGTCTTGTTGAGTTCACTAAATAGTTGGACGTAACTACTTAACCAATCGCCTTCAACGACTTCAGAAATGGCCCTGGCTAACGCTTCTTCCCAAGTAACTTGCTGAATTAAATTCTTTAACAATTCAATAAGCTCATCATTATAAGGAGTAGCTAGCTGAAAAAACTTTTCAGCTATAGAGGTAATGGCTTGGTATTGAAATGATTCTGTTTCTCCGCACTCTTCTTTTGCAACACGTATGTTTGCTTCTTCCTGCTTTTTTAGACCACTAATGCTAAAATTAGCTGAGCCGAGTATCGCATTGTGGTTACCGACATAGAGCTTGGCGTGCAGCTTATCTCTAAAACGAAAAGCAATGGTCTTGTTCTGAATGAGCTCAATCAATTGGATTACAGCTCCTCCCTGTATTATCGAGAGGCCCTCTTTCAGCCAATATTCTTTAATGTCTCTTTTGAGTCGGACAAGTGGGTATCTTTTGCGACCATGCTTATTAGGTTCCCAACCAAGGACAATTCGCACCTTTTTCAAAGTGGGTCGATTTACAGTCCCGAACTTATCTATTATGTTGGACAACGAGGTAAAACCAGTAATGATCAGGTAATCTGATGAATTGTCAATGTCTTTGGTGACTTCTTTGTCAACCGTTCTATTCTCACCAGGATTATTCAGGTTAATAGGAAACTTCTCGTTATTTGGCCAATGAGAAACTTCGAAATTATCAAAGTCAATTCGTACTTGGTCTTTATCCATTACTCTAAATTTCCTTTATAAATATAGCAGTTTAAAACGTGATTAAAATTTGCTAATTATACCTAAGTATTTTATTATCTGTTTGTTTTATTGAAATCATTGATAACTCTGCGAGTTGCCAATAGTCCCAAGAAGAGAGTAGTAGTTTTTCTAAAAGTACAACCAATTCATATCGCAGCTTTTAAGGTCTTCCTTTATCTGGCATTTCTTTGTGTTTTACTTGTTAGGCCTACCTCTTTTTGCAACTCATCTAGAAACGCGGTATTTGTATCTTCTTTTGCACACTATTTCAGATTACTCTTAGCAAAGTACTAGCCAACCATCCC
>JBCDHA010000120.1:0-8512 GCA_038750705.1 Bacteroidota bacterium | reverse complement strand
TTTTTGGCTATTTACTCGTCCAACCTTGACGAGTTTTTTAGAGTAAGAGTAGCCGGCCTGAGAAGTATTGCTGAAATCGACAAAAAGAAGATAAATAAGAAGTTCGACAAACCGCCAAAAGAGATTTTGGAAGAACTTATCTCTGAGGTCCACAACCAACAGGAAGAGTTTGGAAAAATAAAACGCAATCTAATCATTCCACAATTAAAGAAGGAGGGTATTTACGTATACCGCAATGAACCACTACGGAAGGAACATAAGGCCCCGGCTGAACAATACTTTAAAGAGCATATTTTAGCTACACTTGATCCAATCAACTTAACAGAAGATGGAAGTGAAGTACCTCACCTAGAGAATAAGAGCCTGTACCTTGTACTGGAAATGCAAAATCAAAACAAGGCGCAAATCGGACTAGTGAAGATCACCGCTGAACTGCCGCGCTTTTTTGAGTTACCCAAAATAGAAAACATGCATTATTATGTCACCATTGATGACATTATTCGAGAAAATGTGGGATTGGTTTTTTCTGATATTGGCATAAATAAGGCGTATAGTATTAAGTTAAATAGGGATGCTGATTTACAAATTGAGGACGAGTATTCCGGAAACCTTGTAGCCAAGATTGAAAAGCAGATCAAGAAACGCGATATGGGCGTACCTGCCAGATTTCTTTACGATGCAAGCATGCCCAAAGCGCTATTAAAGTTTCTGATGAAACGGTTTGACATTGGCGAAAAGGACCTTGTTGAGGGGGGTAGATATCATAACATGAATGACCTTTTTCAACTTCCAAATCCGGTAAGCCCTCGGTTAGAAAACGCTCCACTGCCGGCTTTACATGTGCATGAATTGGATGAGGCTATGGCTTTATTCAATGTGATAGATAACAAGGATATCCTACTCCACTTTCCTTATCAATCGTATGATTATGTGCTGAGATTTTTTGAAGAATCGTCTGAAGATGAAAGCGTTACTGATATAAAAGCCACATTTTACCGCATAGCAGCTGACTCAGCTATTTGTAAGTCTTTGATTAAAGCGGCTGAGAATGGTAAATCCGTCACAGTTTTTGTGGAGGTAAAAGCAAGGTTTGACGAGGCCAATAATCTGCAATGGGCTGAAAGAATGGAAAATGCCGGGGTTAAGATCATTTACAGCATCCCTGGGTTAAAAGTGCATGCCAAAGTTGCTTTAATAACCAGGAAATCTGATAATAATAGAGTGAAGAAATATGCCTATTTCGGAACAGGGAACTTCAATGAGAAAACAGCTAAGATTTATGCAGATGAAGCATTGCTTACGTGTCAGGATTATCTCACAGATGAACTTGATTCACTTTTCTCCTACCTCAACGATCAAAATCTGTCCATCGAATTTAAGGAGCTTCTTGTAGCCCAATTTAATATCAGAAAACAATTCCGGGCGCTGATAGATAGAGAGATAGAACACGCTAAAAAAGGGCATAAAGGTCATATTATTATCAAGCTTAACAACCTGGAAGATGAAAAAATGATCAATAAGCTTTATGAGGCCAGTGAAGCAGGAGTTAGGGTAGAGCTAATAGTACGCGCTATTTGTCGATTGAGGCCGGGGGTTGAGGGAATGAGCGAGAATATTACCGTCCATCGTATTGTAGATCGCTATCTTGAGCATTCCAGGGTTTTCTACTTTTATAACAACGGAGCCGAAGATTTGTATCTTGGCTCTGCCGACTGGATGAAACGAAATCTGTATCACAGAATAGAAGTAGTTTTTCCTTTGTATGATCCTGCCCTTAAAGGTGAGGTATTTAAGCTTTTGGAAATACAATTGTCAGACAATGTAAAGGGCTGTTTGCTAGATGAACATTTGCAGAACCAACCCCTGGAGAGTAGCTTAACGCCGGTTCAAGCTCAACTCGACTTTTATGAATGGTTGAAGGGAAAATGATTGCTCACTATATATGAAAAGAAATAGATAAAATCGACCTATTATTAATTTCGTGATGCATAAATGACGAATATACGTCGGAAAAAGCCTAAAAATAAACGAATAATATTGTCAAGCTCCGGGCTTATACAATATCATTGCTATTAGAAAAGCCACTATTGAAATAGTAAAGCCAAACATGAAAATGGTATAGCTCGTACGAAGCATTTTATACTTTTTGCCCAGTACCTTGCCTAAGAAGTATATGTCCTTGATCAAACTTCCATACAGATAATCGGCATCCCTCATCATTTCTTTCATGCCCCACATATAATCTTCAAGCTTTGAGTTATGAAAGTTTCCGAAAAATAAAAGATTAGTCTTTTTTTCCTCGATGTCCTTTCTTGCAAACTCACCGGATGAAATATTTGGGCGAGTGGCCAATACTGCAAAAACTATGGTAGTAAGGCATACTAATACCAAAATTAAACCCGGTATAAGCAGATGAGGATAGTCTTCCAGTTTTCTAAAGAGTACGGAAACCAGTACCGAGAGTATGATCGAGTTAATGGAGATCATAATGTTAGACTTGTTATCAGCCATTGCACTCAAGGTAAGATGGTTTTTTGAGGTAACACGAAACATAGTTTCTATACCCCTGTCTGGCTTTTGTATTTTAGTTTGTTCTACTTTATTTTGAAGTCTAACTACTTGATTTTCAAGCTTTTCAACATACTTAATGTCTATTGAGTTATTTTTTTTGAGCTTCTTCAGGTTTTTTTTCTTTTTGGGCTCAAGTTTAATTTTGGCATAGTTTGTAAAGTAGCTGTGAGAAGAAATGAACTCAGTATTCATTTGCTTCCATTCATCTTGATCATATTCTTTTCCATTGACCGCAGCTAATTCTTTTCGAAGTTCTTCACTTTTTTCATTAAAAGCACCTAAGCTCAAGTGATAGAGATCGGCGTCGCACATCACCTTGCTTAATTCATTTTTTGGTGATTGCGGCATTTGGGTGCTTTTTATGATTGCTGCAATTTGCCTTATTTTAACCTGATTTGCTCCTAGCTCGGTAAGCTTTTCACTCATCAGCCTAATACTTTCATCTTCGTGATTCTCATGGCCGGAACTATAGCCTAAATCATGATACCAGGCCGCAAGAATAACGAGCTCCATGTCCTCATCTCCAAGGTTTGAGCTACTTCCTATTTCAGACGCCGCCGATACCACTTCCCTGGTATGGTCTAAATTATGATAACAATAGTCCTCGGGCAGTGCGCGTAGCACTGATTCAGCGTATTCCCTTGATTCTTTGATCAAAACAGATTCTTCCATTGTAACTAATGTAACCATTTTTCCACTAACACATTAAGGTTAACGTATGTTATGTGGTTCTATTTGGTCAGATATATAATTTTGAAGATATTCATAGCGTTTTGTCAGCTTACCTTCTTTTGCTATCGTAGCGCGTTCTATCACCTTTTCAGCGTCATCTCCTACTAAATGCGGTAGGACATTGCCTATCAACTCTTTCCCGAAATCTTCAGATGCGTTTCTCGGAAGTTCACATGGAAGATTGTCCACAGCCATAACCGTGATATTGCCCTCATCGCTCATGGGGGGTTCTATGGTGTCATCAGACGGATTATAATCGTAAATAGGATCTTCAATAATGGTTGGCTTTTTTGTAGACGGAATAGAACCTTCTATGTCACATGTAATGTCTGAAATTACCCTGATTTTAAAATCTTCTGATGCTGCATCTTTCGATGTAAATAGTACTGGCGCCCTAGGGTCCCAAAAAGCTCCGGCAATTAGCACGTCAGCCACGTTAGCATATTTTAGAAAATCTCCTGTGTACCTCTCAGGGTGGTTGTAAAAATCATGACGGCTAAAATCTGAGCCGTCCTTGGCTTTGCTATAATCTCTGGTATTGAGCTGTGTATAAACAGGTTCGTTGAAATATTCCCTGGTAAATTCAGAAGGTGATACGTGCCTGATATTCATGCCATTCAGTACTTCCATGGCTCCTTTGGCCACGCGCCCACCACCGGTTAAGGCAATTTTGATTGCCGGTAACTTCACTTTGCTGTATTCTGTTTTCATATCATCAAGATCAAAACAGGTATGTGCCGGCCTCAGGCGGAATAGGTTGTACCGTTTTCCATAGGTAAGTATACCGTTATACGCTCCTACGAGTCCTGCATAACGACCAAAAGCCACTATGCGTAAGCCATCAGAGTCTGTCAGTACTTCGTAGTCAATGAGCCGG
This sequence comes from Bacteroidota bacterium, assembly GCA_038750705.1. Lineage (GTDB taxonomy): Bacteria > Bacteroidota > Bacteroidia > Cytophagales > Cyclobacteriaceae > Fulvivirga. Next base: position 4,332 of record JBCDHA010000120.1, on the reverse strand, counting down.
ATATTTTTTTTGATAATAGTTTGCAGTAGTCTTTTATTGTATGGCTGCTCTTTAATAGTATGAGAAAAAAAGAAGTAGGTCTTATTTGGTATGAGTTCTTCGATGGGAACTTCTTTTACACCAAAAAGGACATCGCAATCAGACATATCACTGGTAAGGGTGAGCCCCTGCTCTTCATACTCCTGATCAGAAAATGCGCGTACCTCACTTGATTGAACCTTGACTTTTACTCCTTCAAATTGAGATTGGACTTCACTAGCCTGAGCCGGGGTAAAGGGCACACGCTTATCAATAGGAACTTTACCTTCTTTTATTATCCCGATAATTTTAGACATTAATTATTTGATTATGTAGAACAAATATACACGTTACTGTTAACGTTTTGTAGCGTGCCTATTATTCGTATTTTCACTGTATGCAGTATATATGGTTAGTGTTTTTCTGGAGCATTTATTTTCTACATCACAGTTTATTTTCGAGCGATAGTGTCAAAGCATATTTTTTGGACATTGGTCTTTCTCTTAAGAATCAGCGTTTTATATATACTATTTTCTCAGTGTTGGCTTTACTGCTAATCTTACTCTTCAACGGATTAATTGGCGGTGAGAAACTACTTATGGAAAATCGGTTGATAAAAGCTTTCGCCTTATTTTTAGCGGCCGGAGGAGTTTTTATTTTGCGGGAAGCATTTAAAACATACAGCCTTCGCGCCTTTGTTGGTTTTTCTGAAGATACGGACCTAATACTAAGAACAACCGGAATACTGCGACATATCAGGCACCCGCTTTACAGCGCCGCCATTTTAATTTTTACGGGATTCGTTTTATATGATAGCCGGGTGTCTTCAATTATATCGTGGGGTTGTGTGATGGCTTACTTACCGATAGGTATTTGGCTTGAAGAAAAGAAGCTTATCAAAACGTTTGGAGAGCAATACAAGCAATATGCCGAGAAGGTACCTATGTTAATTCCTGACTTAAGGAAAAGATGAACTTAACCTTCGTCACCTTCCGGGTTTTGCTTCTTTTTACCAGATTTAAGTTCTTCGTAATCATCCCTTTCTTCCAGCTTTTTATCTTCCACATTCCGATTTAAAAAGTCGTTTATGTCGTCGATGTTGTAGGTGGTATTTATTTCTCCAAACGAATCTATGCTTATATTTAAACCATCCAGTTCAGGGTTCACTTTAGGCTTTTCGTCTGCGTCTTCTTTCTTTTTCTTTCTTTTAGTCATCTTTTTCTTCTTTTACAGTCAGTAGCTCTACAGCTTTTGCTATCCTTAAATTTACTTCATGCCCACCTAATATTTCAATGATTTTCATCAGATCAGGTCCTCCTCCTTTTCCCGTAATAGCTACTCTTAAGCCCTGCATGATTTGACCAAGCCCCATTCCTTTTTCCCTTAATATGCCTTCCAATATGGATTTTGCTTCGACGTTACTCACATTTTCAGTTTCAGACAGTTTTTCAGCAAAAATGGAGAGCACCTCTACCAGCGAGGCCGTCCATCTTTTTTTTACTACTTTTTCATCGTAATAGTCCGGCGTTGCAAAGAAGAAATCCCCCTCGACCCATAAGTCATCAAGAAACTCTATCCTGTCATGTAAACAAACGGCGATTTCTCTGATTCGATCCTTTGGCAAGGATATGCCTTTGCTTTCGATGCTTTTGGCAAATGCCATGGCTAACTCCTCGGTATCCATTTTCCGGATGTACTGCTGGTTAAACCATTTTGCTTTTTCGATATCAAACTTGGCGCCGGCCTTATTGATTCTATCTAAAGCAAATTCGTTGATCAGTTCGTCCCTGGTAAATAACTCCTGATCTGTACCAGGATTCCATCCTAATAAAGCAAGAAAATTGATCAAGGCTTCCGGCAAGTAGCCTGCTTCTCTAAAGCCATTGAACTTTTCATCATTTCCATGGGCATCCAAAAATGATCCGTCAATTGGAAAAACAGGGAAACCGTGCTTATCTCCATCGCGTTTGCTAAGCTTGCCATTTCCATCGGGCTTAAGTAATAATGGCAAATGTGCAAATTGTGGCATTGAATCTTCCCACCCAAAGGCGCGATAAAGAAGAACATGGAGCGGTGCCGATGGTAGCCATTCTTCCCCCCTAATAACGTGGCTGATCTTCATTAAATGATCATCCACAACATTTGCTAAGTGATAAGTCGGCATGCCATCGGATTTCATAATTACCTTGTCATCGATAGCCGTGGAGTGTACCATTACCCACCCTCTTACTAAATCATTTATCCTGATATCCTCTTTGAGCGGAACTTTAAACCTGACAACATAGGCATCGCCGTTTTTTAGCTTTTCTTCCACAGCTTCTTTGGGAAGGGTAAGGGAATTCTTCATTTGGTTACGCGTAACACCATTATAGGTTAGTGCGTTCGCCTTGGCAGCTTTAAGCCGTTTTCTCATTTCATCGAGTTCTTCTGCCGTATCAAACGCGTAATAGGCCCACCCGGTATCCAGCAGTTTCTGAATGTATTCATGGTAAATAGCTTTTCTTTCCGACTGCTTGTAAGGGCCAAAAGCTCCATCTTTCTCGGGGCTTTCATCAGGAATAATATCAGCCCAATTTAAGCTGTCGTTAATATAGGATTCAGCCTCAGGCACATACCTGGCTTGGTCAGTGTCTTCGATACGTAGTACCAAAGCCCCATTATGCTGTTTTGCGAATAAATAATTATACAGAGCTGTTCGAAGCCCACCAATATGCAGCGCTCCCGTAGGACTTGGGGCAAATCTTACCCTTACCGGTCTTTCCATGTTTAAAATTTTCAGGCTGCAAAAGTAGTAATTCTACTTTCCCGAATAAGTTTAACTACAGATTAAGGCCAGGTTTATTTAATGGCGATACAGGAAATCTCTACGTTTACATTTTTGGGAAGGCGCGATACTTCAACAGTTTCTCTGGCTGGAGGATCAACTTGAAAATACTTACCATATTCAGCATTAATTCGTCCAAAGTCATCCATATTTCTAATAAAGATGCTGCATTTAACAACATGTTTATAATCCAGGCCGGCTTCCTTAAGTATGAAGCCCAGGTTCTTCATAACCTGTTCGGTCTCTTCCTCTATGCTAGCATTCTGCATGTTACCGGTGGAGCGGTCAATAGGTATTTGACCGGAAATGTAAAGCGTGTTTCCAATAAGAACGGCCTGGCTATAGGGGCCGATGGGCTCCGGCGCCTGGTTACTATTGATGATGGTTTTGTCCATTATGGCTACTTTTGTTATGTTAAATAATATGAAATGAAGATAGGCGTTATCGGTGACAAAACGAACCATGCGGATGTTGATTCAAAATTAGATAGCTACCAAGTGGTACACTTGTCAATAGATGAAATTGATGATATGTCAATTTCTGTAGACTACCTCTTTCATTTTGCTATTGAAGAGTGTCCTGAAGATTTAGATGCGCTTGTGCAGCTCTCAAACACTTTCGTTTTTGTTAATTCAGTTAAGACAAGTCTATCAGAACTGGCTTATCTTCATGATGGCTTAACGTCTAAGATTTTCGGATTTAACGGTTTGCCGGGCTTTTTCAATCGATCGATTTTGGAGGTGACCAGTATTGATAACTCAGATTCGCTTGCAGGCGCTATGGATGTCTTGGGCGTTGATTATTTAGAAGTAACAGACCGGGTTGGAATGGTAACTCCGAGGGTGATTGCCATGATAATTAATGAAGCCTTTTACACACTTCAGGAAGGAACGGCAACAAAAGAAGATATTGACCTAGGCATGAAGTTAGGTACTAACTATCCCTATGGCCCCTTTGAGTGGATGGAAAAAATAGGTGTTCAAAATGTCTATGAGCTATTAGAATCTTTATTCGAAGATACCAAAGACCAGCGCTACAAAATTTCTCCTTTATTGAAGCGAGATTATCTTATTTCCTCGGTATGAATCTATTCCACTGTAACGGATTTAGCTAGATTCCTAGGCTGATCCACATTGCAATTACGCATTACTGCTATATGATAGGACAACAATTGCAATGGGATTACAGATACCATTGGCATTAAAGACTCATCTGTCTTAGGAACTTCTATGACAAATTCAGCCATTTTTGGTATTAAAGCATCACCCTCTGTGACAACAGCAATCACTTTTCCTTTCCTCGCCTTTACTTCCTGAATATTGGAAACGACTTTGTCGTAAGAGCTATCACGAGTGGCAATGAATACCACCGGCATCTCTTCATCTATTAATGCAATGGGGCCATGTTTCATTTCTGCCGCCGGATAGCCCTCGGCATGGATATAGGAAATTTCTTTAAGCTTTAATGCGCCTTCCAGGGCTACAGGAAAG
>JBCDHA010000119.1:0-8515 GCA_038750705.1 Bacteroidota bacterium | reverse complement strand
CACTTCAGAGAGCGTGGCTACATCCGGCTTGAGCAATATAACACCCAGATTAAGCATACCTTTGGCCCTTGTAATTACGATATCTTCAATTAAACGCTCACGGTAAGAAATAAATTGAACGGATGCATAATATCTTCCCGGCAGCGTTTCAATAGTGAATTTTCCCTGAGCATCAGAAATTCCACCGGTAACTAAACTGGAGTCCGGCAGGCTAAAAATACTTACACTTGCATACTCTAAGCTACGTTGCGTATCGGTATCTATAATTTGACCGGTGATTTTTCCTACTGATCGCTGTCCCGATTGTATTCGCTGCTGAGCTGCCGCTATTGATGTTATACCCATCAGCAGCAGCATAAATGTTCTGATCATTCTATTTATTCCGTTTTCTCTTTCGTAACCTTTTTCTGTGGGGGTCGCTTTGAAATTCAAACATTGTCATCATAACAGAATCAAAAGCATTTTGTTGGCCTTCGTCGCAGTAGCTCTTAAGCGTTTTCAAATGTTCATAATTTAATCGCTCTAGTTTTTGCTGCACCTCACTCAACTTGGCTAACAAAGAATCGACTTGATCATTATTGAATTCAGATTGCATCAGTCTTTTGTGATACTCCCGTATTTCGGAGACTAACTCCCGAGATTCATCGAAATGTTTATTTCTGGCCTCAGAAAACAGTTGAAGCTGGTCATCGGTTAGTTGCAGCCGTTCTTTTAAAAATCGCTCAATCTGAGGTCTTCTATCTCGCCTTTTCTCCCAGTGTTTTGGGCTGTCTCCTAACAAGAAAAAAGACAGCGTACCGATGTTAAGCGCTACGAGTATTATGACCAGAATTACTAATATCTTATTCGCTTTCATCGGTTAAATCATTATTGTAAATAGAAGGCCCTTCAGAACTGTATTCAATAGCCAACTGCTCAATCACTTCTTCCTCGGAAACCCTACTGTATGAGTAATTCAACATAACCACCACATTTAAAATGATAACCACCATAGTTCCCGCTAAGCTCCATTTCCAGCTGGCTGTCCATGACGTCTCCTGCTCCATCCGGGCTTTCAGCCGAGCGTAGAAGTAGGGACTTGTTTTCAGTTTTGTAACACCATCCAAGCTACCCATGGTCTTATCAACTTCTCTCTTTAACTTGTCATTCATAACTCTGTGGTTTTGTAATATGATCCCAGCCATTTTTTTAAGTTGGCTTTGGCACGGTGCATTAACGATTCTACGGAGGACACTGTAGTTTGCATGATATCAGCAGCCTCCTGATAGCTTTTACCTTCTACTTTGACCAGTAAAAATGCGTTTTTTTGATTATCGGCCAGCTTATCTATTTGTGAGAATAACACCTGAGATCGTTCCCTGTTTTCCAATGAAACTCCCGGGTGCACCTCTTCTTTGTGAAACGAGCTATATTTTTCTTCATTCCCAAAGAGTGAAAAGATAAACCCAAATCGTTTTTGAGTCCTTTTCTTTCTTATCATTTGTAGCGCCTCGTTAATGGTAATTCTGTAAATCCATGAACTCAAATCAGCTTTTTCATTAAATTTTGCGATAGAGTTATACACCTCTATGAAAACTTCTTGCGCCAGATCTTCTGATTCAGCGGCGTTTCTCATGTAGGAATAACACAGATTATATACACGATCTTTGAATTGCTCCACCAGCACTTTAAAGGCTTCCTCATCGTGACTTTTTAAGCCTGCTATTAATTCATTTTGTTCCAATCCTCGAGTGCTGGTGAAGATTCATTAAATTATCTGCCTCTATTCATTCTCCTGCGATTTCTTCTGTCTTCATCCATGTGAGAATCCAGAAATAGTCGCTGATCTTCCGTTAGCTCGGCCCTTACTTTTTGGTGAGTAGCAGCCCTTAACTTGGCTATCTCCACCTTCAAATCGCCAATCTCCTCAATGAGATTATCGATGCTTTTCATATCCGCCTTTTCTGCGGTAGTCAAGCTTTTCAACCTGGCCTCTTTCTCGCCAATTTGGTTTTCCAAAGGAAGAACCTGCTTCTGTGTTTCCGTTCTCAAGGCTTTAAGCTTTGTACGCTGATCATCGGTAAGATCAGGGATACGATTCATAGCGTTTCCGGGCATTTGATTTCTCCTCTCTGTCATTTCCCTCCCGGTCCCGGGCTCCCCTCTTTTCTGTGCAAAGGATGACTCAACCGAAGCCAACATAAAAAGCGACAATGCACTGACTAATACTAATTTTGAGTTTTTCATAGCTTTAAAAATTTGATTCTACAGATTAGATGCTTTAGCTGAGAAAAACATGTGGGTAGTATTTAAAAATTTGTGATATAGTAGAATGTCATCACCACACTAGCCACCAATTTTATAAGCGTGCCTAAAAGAAAGCCTACAAAAGACCCCCAAGCTGCTCGCATGGCTTCTTTAGATTCTTTACCGGCCATATATTCCCCTAAAAGGGCTCCTAAAAGCGGACCTACAATTATGCCAACAGGTACAAAAAATAACCCTAAAATCAGTCCTGCGAATGTTCCTATTACCCCTAAACGGCTACCACCGTAACGCTTGGTACCGTAGGCCGGAATAACGTAGTCCAGAGCAGTAACTGCAATAGTTATTAAGAGCCAGATGATCATGAATTTAGTTGAAAAAGGCGCTTCTGACTGCAGCTGCATTAGAAGCAATCCACAATAGCTAACCGGTGGCCCTGGCAGAATAGGCAGGAAACATCCGATTATTCCTACGAACATTAAAATTCCTGTGAGTATGAGTAGAACTATGTCCATCATTTTATACTATTGAAATGTGAACATCAAAAATGAACTTCTTAGAGAACATTCGAAACCTCAAGCTGATAAAATTGCTGCTTACATCGGTCATGACGTCGAGCGATTTAAGGAATTGATTGAACTATTACTTGATAGCGAGTACCGTGTTTCCCAGCGTGCGGCAATGGTGTTAAGTCATAGCGTAGATCGACACCGAGAGTTGTTAACACCTCATATCGAAAGATTGGTTAAAAACCTTAGGAATACTGTGCATATCGCCGTGGTTAGAAATACAATTAGGTTGTTACAATTTGTAGACATTCCGGAAAATCTGATAGGTGAGACGGCTGATATTTGTTTCAAACTGATGGAGTCCTCAGATACGCCGATAGCGGTAAAGGTCTTTTCTATGACCGTACTGGCCAATATTTGTGAGAAAGAGCCAGACCTAAAGAATGAATTGGCTTTACTTATTGAAGATCAAATGCCGTATGGGTCAGCCGGGTTTCGAAACAGAGGGGCTAAAATCTTAAAGAAAATTAGCTATTAGTCAAACCCTATTTCAAAAAGAAGCTCGGTCATTATCCCATCATTAAACTATAATCAATGAACTACTTCACTTGTACTTCCTTCATCTCAAAACCCAATTCATTCAGTTCTTTTAAAACAGGACTATAAATCTCCGGTTTAATTGGGATATGCACCCCTGAAAGTGTGATTTCCCCTTTCAAAATTAACTTAGCGGCTATCCCTACAGGCAACCCTACTGTTTTGGACATGGCCGTGTTCATAGCATCATCCCCCTGAGCGATCAGGGTGCTGTTAATCTCACGCTTGACACCATTTTCCAAATATTCAAACTTATGCCACATCACGATCATATCACAGTCATCAGTACTCAACGTCCATTTCTTTTTAAGAATATGCTCCAGTATTTGGGCAGGCGAGCCAGCGTCCAGTCCTATTAGTTCATCATCAAACACTCCAACCCATTTTAATCGATGCATTTCAGGACCATCAATATCTAATCCCATATAGTGGGCCAGCTTGAGTTCTACAGAATCATGAGGATTATAGGATAGAAATGAGTTGATAAAATCTCGATGAGTCATGTCCTCAACACCTTGCATTTGATAAGTGTCATCGGTAGCTCCTAACTGAACGAAAACATCCCAGGCACGACAAAACCCCGGCTTTCTGAACGTACCACGATAGATAGTACGTATTCCTCTTAGGCCGTAAACATCCAGGTATTTTAGTGAATCACGGTTGGCATAACCTTCAAAATACCCATAACCCGGAATATGAACTTGTTCGGTTCTTCTGAACAACTTGTGGTAAGGGATAAACTTATACTTTCCTTCCTGAATGAACTTTACAATTCCCTGACCTGCTAAAACAACATTTCTGGGATTCCAGGTAAACTTGTACTCCCAGGGATTCCGGTCAGTTTCATCAGGAGCTAACAGCCCTCCGGTGAAAGTTTCGAAGGCGGTAAGCTCATTTCCATCGGTTCTGATTTTATCTATCACCTGCATAGCAGACATATGATCAATCCCCGGATCAAGGCCACATTCATTCAACAGGATGATCCCCTTGTTCTGCGCCTGCTCGTTAAACGCTTTCATCTCAGGAGAAACATAAGAGGCGGTAACCAAATGGACACCAAATTCTACACAAGTCTCAGCCACCAGGGCGTGAAATCTCGCCGGAAGCATAGAAATCACTAGGTCAGCCTTTGAAATTTCAATTTTACGTTGGGCAGGGTCATTGATATCAAAAGCAAAGGCGCTGGCGTTATCAAAATCAGAACACTTGTCTTCAGCTAAAACCGGGTTAAAGTCTCCTATACGGACCAACCAGTTTTGACTCGGCGCCTCTTTGAAAAGGTATTCAATCAATGATGATGTAGATCTTCCAGCTCCTAAAATTAAAATCGTCTTCATCTGAGAATGTCACTATGCCGGCCAAGATAGCGGAAATGGCAAGCGAAAACATCAAATAGAGTCAATAAAATTTTTGCACACAAAATGTAGATGTATATTGCGAGTCCTATCGGGTATTTTATGGATGGATTTCACTTTTTTTCTGAATTCGCAGAGCTTAGTGCTCAAGATCAGGATTTGATTCAACGTGCCCGCGAGGCCTCTAAAAACAGTTACTCTCCCTATTCCCAGTTTAGGGTAGGCGCTTCGGCTCGCCTGAATGATGGGCAGGTTATGTCTGGCTCAAACCAGGAAAACGCATCTTACCCGGCAGGAATTTGTGCAGAGCGCGTGGTTTTGTTTCATGTAAATTCATCTTTTCCAGATAAACTCGTAGAGAGTATTGCCGTGGTTGCCAGAAGAGCTGATGAAACAAAGTTTAAGCCCGTATCTCCATGCGGCATTTGTCGTCAGGTTATGCTCGAGGTTGAGTTAAAACAAAATAAACCCATAAGAGTAATACTTCAATCTGCCGATGGCCGATGGGTGGTATCTAAAAGTACACAGTACCTACTACCATTTAGTTTTGGGCAGGATAGTTTATAGTGATTCATGATTATTATTTAGTAATTTAAATGTTTTATTTAGTTGGCTTCAATGAAATTTGACCTCAGGAATTTAAGCTTAAAAACACTCACATCTCTGGCATTTGGTTTACTGGCACTAGTTTCGCTTACTCATTATTTCAGCGCCAAATCGATAAGAACGGGTATAAGCGAAAAAATTATTGCGCTGGAATTAAGTAGTGAACTACACAACAATATTTATTTAGTAGTAAGTCTTGTTAATAGAATTCATTCTACAAATGAAGCTGAAGCTAAAACAACGCTAAAATCGGTCTTAAACCGTCATCAAAATCAATTGTCGTCACTAACATTTGGCAGTAGCAGTTCAAATGACCTAAAAGCATTAAAGGATAGATCCTTGGCGGCCATGAAAAAGGCCGATAGTCATTGGTGGCCATTAAAAGCGAATATCAGTATTTTTCTGGATGGCGGAATTCAGCTGGATAGCGTTTATTTGGCCTCACCTTACGGCCTGATTGGCGAAACACCGGAAATCGCTTTGAAATTAATAAATACGAACAGCGATACTTATATAGCAAGTCTTGATGATTTGAATAAAATCATAGGTGAAGAATTAAACATGCAGCAAATGCGTTTGAACCGTGTTTCCTTTTCATTTTTGCTGGTTGAGCTTGTTTTATTTCTGGCATTTGTGCTGTCTATTTTTAAGTATTTTATATCTCCCATTGATAAGCTGGGAATGGATACCCATTCATTAGCCGATGGGCTGGAGATACAGACTGAGGCTCAACGTTTTGACAACGAGTTGGGGGCAATCGAAAAGGGGTTTGATAAGCTAGTTCACAACCTTTCAGGAATCACAAGATTTGTTAAGGAAATAGGGAGTGGAAATCTGGAAGCCACACTCGAACGAACAGAAGGAGTAATTAACGAGGATAGTCTTGAAGGGGCGCTCATCTCAATGAGAGACCAAATGAAACTGGTTCAAAAAGAAGAGGCCGATAGAAAATGGGCTACCGAAGGCCTTGCGCAGTTTGTAGAAATACTTCGATCTACGGATACCGACGTACACGAGCTTGGAGATAAGATAATCTCCAAATTGGTAGAATATACAAATTCAAACCAGGGCGGAATTTATTTATTTAACGATAACGAAGAAAATCCTGCTTTGGAGCTTATTTCTCTATATGCCTTTAGTAACAAAAAATACGAGCAGAAAACAATACGCCTTGGTGAGGGTGTTGTAGGTCAGACCTATCTTGAGCGAAAGACAACTTACCTGCTCGAGATCCCGGACAACTATATTAATATTGTTTCAGGTTTGGGAGGAGCGAACCCCAAAGCCATCTTGATTGTACCATTGATGGTTAATGACGATATCTATGGCATTTTAGAAATAGCCTCATTTAATGAATATTCACAACATGAAATCGATTTCATTGAAAAGCTAGGTGAGAGCATTGCTTCTACAATTTCAGGTGTAAAAGTAAACCAACGTACTAAGGTTCTGCTGGAAGAATCTCAGCAGTTGACCGAACAAATGCAGTCGCAAGAAGAAGAAATGCGCCAAAACATGGAAGAACTCACCGCTACACAGGAAGAAATGGCGAGAACGGAAAAAGAGAAGCTCGCTCAGCAGTCAGCTATAGATGAAAACATAGGTATTGCAGAGTATGACGCAATGGGCGGAATTACTTACAGCAATAATGAATATAACAAACAAATTGGCTATACCAAAGAGCAATTACAAGGGCTGAATATTCGATCCTTACTGGGGCAGAGCGTATCAGATAATTACAATGGCTTCCTGGATAAACAAGCTAGTACTGGTATTGTAAAAACATATTCAATGTTTAACTCTATTTCTGTAGAAGGTGACAAGAAACTTGTTGAATTGTCAGTAAAGTCTGATAAATTAAAATTCTCAGACGAAGACGTGAATGATTTGGAAAAGACGCTTAGGCAGCAACTAGCTGCACTTGATATTACTCAAATCAAACTAGAAGATCAGATAAAGTCATTCCAGAATAAGGCAAAAACCTTGCTTACGGCAACTAACATTTTGATTTTAGATACTGATCTTGAGGTTTCAGGTGCGAATAATGCGGCTGCTGACCGCTTTAAAAAAGACAAATCAGAATTAATAGGTACGACTGTTTATGGACTGTTTCCGGATTTTAAAGCCGAGCCCGGAAAGCAGGTTTTGAAAACTTTGAACGACGAAACTTTTGAAGTTTATGTACTTGTAACTACTAATGATAGGGAAAACGAGTATTTTGTACATTGGAGTTGAAAATAGAGTTGGAGGCGTTTCTAAAAACAAGTAATGGAAATGAAAGATGTAGACATAGCTGATTTAAGACGGATCACAGACTTAGTGAAAACCAAACACGGTTATGACTTCACTAACTACGCCATGTCGTCGTTTAAGAGGCGCATAGTCCGAATTCTGGAACTATACAATCTTACCGCAGATGGACTACTCAAAAAGCTACAGGACAGACAATTTACTGAAGAATTTCTGAATGAAATCACTGTTAACGTTACTGAGATGTTTAGAGACCCTTCATTCTGGAGGGTACTGCGCGACGATATCATTCCTGCTATTCTGCTTAACCATCAAAAAATAAGGATCTGGCATGCCGGGTGTTCCTCCGGTGAGGAGGTTTTCTCTATGGCTATAATGTTAAAGGAAATGGATTTGCTGCATAGTACGCAGATCATCGCTACGGATTTGGACACTAATATTCTTGAAAAGGCAAAAAAAGGAGAGTATACCATTAAAAATATGGAGCTCAACGAAAAGAATTATATTCGTTTTCAAGGCTCAGGTGTATTAAAGGACTACTATAAAGAAGCAAACGGAAAGGCGATACTAGATAAGGCACTTGTAGCAGATGTGTCATGGAGAAATCATGATCTTGTAAAGGGAGGCATCTTTAACAAGTTCGATCTGATACTTTGCCGCAATGTAATGATCTACTTTAATCAAGCACTTCAAAATGAAGTGTTGAAAAAATTTCATGAAAGTCTTTTCAAATACGGCTATTTGGCAATTGGATCAAAAGAATCGCTCATATGGTGTGATATAGCCAATAAATTTATAGTGGTAAACAACGAAGAGAAGGTCTATAAAAAGATTAAAGATTAAGGCCACTGTCTGTTAGTAATGTCAAAATTTAATTTACATAATAGATACAAGGCCGTAGTAATAGGTGGTTCAGCCGGTAGCTTCCAGGGTATTGTAAAAATCCTATCCAGT
>JBCDHA010000118.1:0-8526 GCA_038750705.1 Bacteroidota bacterium | reverse complement strand
GTTAAAAAAATCAGGTCATCATATTGAGCCTCCGGTTCCTTCACTTTTTACATTCAATATGCCAAACGAACCCATTCGTAAACTTATGGGACTAAGTGTAGAAAATGCTCAGGTTAAAATACAAGGCACTAAGCTTCAGTATGCAGGCCCACTTTTAATAACACATTGGGGTATGAGTGGCCCGGCTGTGCTTAAGCTTTCTGCGTGGGGAGCACGGCATCTCAATGAACTTAATTATCAATTCGGTATTCAGGTGAACTGGACCGGAGGCATGAAGGAACAGGATATTCGTGCCGTAATGGATGAACATCTCCTCGTCAATCGAAAAGCAAAGGTATTGAACAGGCGTTTGCTTGGTCTGCCTACTCGGTTATGGGAGTTTCTAATTCGGAAAATTGAGATTCGAGAAAATATCACCTGGGGTGAAATGGGAAATAAAGGAATCAACCGTTTGGTAAATATTTTGATCAATGACACCTATTCGGTTAAAGGGAAAACCACATTTAAAGAGGAGTTTGTGACCTGCGGAGGTGTGGATTTAACTGAAGTCGATCCAAAGACCATGGAAAGTAAACTCGTACCAGGCCTATATTTTGCAGGTGAAGTGTTGGATATAGACGGCATTACCGGAGGGTTTAATTTTCAGGCGGCATGGACTACGGGGTATGTTGCTGGAAAGCAATCAACTCCCTGAGTCATGTTGTAAGAAAGAGCGGACACCCTTTACCACAGTGAAGAATTTCACATCTTTTGAAGAGCCAAGAGTTCTAAAAGGTAAAAGAGGATAAACTTAACCACCTATGGCTACGGATTCCGTTAATTCGATTACCGCTTTTGTAATTCCTTCAACATCAAAATTGCATTCGGCATGTAGCTGTTTTTGTTCACCGTGCTCGATGATTGCATCAGGGATCCCCAAACGTCTAACTTGAGCCATGTAGCCATGCTCAGCCATGAATTCAAGAACAGCACTGCCGAAGCCACCCATAATACAACCGTCTTCTACCGTCACTACTTTAGAATAGTTAGAGAATACCTCATGAAGTAAGCCCTCATCTAGTGGCTTAACAAAACGCATATCGTAATGACCGGGGTTCAGCCCTTCCTTAGCTAATTTTTCAGAAGCTTCAACTGCATAATTACCTATATGCCCCATCGTTAGTATGGCTACGTCTTCACCTTTCTTGATTCTGCGCCCTTTTCCGATCTCCATTTTTTCAAACGGTGTTCTCCAATTTGGCATTACTCCCTGGCCCCGAGGGTACCGGATGGTGAATGCTTTCCCTTCCCGTGGAAGCTGAGAAGTGTACATCATGTTTCGCAACTCCTGCTCATTCATTGGTGCTGCAATGATCATATTGGGGATACAACGCATATAGGCCAGGTCATAAGCGCCATGGTGCGTTGGCCCATCGGCACCGGCAAACCCTGCCCTGTCAAGACAAAAAGTAACCGGTAGGTCCTGGATACATACGTCGTGGATCACCTGGTCGTAAGCACGTTGCATAAATGTGCTGTAAATATTACAAAAAGGAATAAGGCCCTGTGTAGCCAGACCTGCAGAAAAGGTTACGGCATGCTGCTCGGCAATACCCACGTCAATGGCACGTTCCGGCATTTCTTTCATCATAATGTTCATGGAAGAACCCGATGGCATGGCCGGAGTAATGCCCATAATTTTATCATTTTCTTTAGCCAGCTCTACTATAGTATGCCCAAATACATCCTGGTATTTGGGAGGCTGGGGCGCGTCATGTGTCTTTTTATGGATTTGGCCGGTGAGTTTGTCAAATTTACCCGGTGCATGCCAGGTGGTTTTATTTCCATTTTCAGAAGGACCGTAACCCTTACCCTTCACCGTGACACAGTGCAATATTTTAGGACCAGGTATATCTTTCAAATCATTCAAAACATGTACTAAGTGGTCTACGTCATGCCCATCCACCGGCCCAAAATAGCGCAGGTTCAGTGACTCGAACATATTACTTTGACTGAGCAGAAATGACTTTATGCTGTTTTCAACCTTAGCTATGATATCGCGAGCATTTGGTCCGAACTTGCTTACTTTCCCCAAAATATTCCAAACCTCATCTTTTACTTTGTTATAAGTATGTGAGGTGGTTATGTCAGTTAAATAATCTTTAAGCGCTCCCACATTCGGGTCTATCGACATGCAGTTGTCGTTCAAAATAATCAGCACATTACTATTTGAAACACCGGCATGGTTCATCCCTTCAAATGCCAAACCGCCCGTCATGGCGCCATCACCAATTACAGCAATATGATGCTTATCATCTTCACCCTTGTATTTCGAAGCTACAGCCATTCCCACTGCCGCTGAAATCGAGGTAGAAGAATGTCCTACACCAAATGTATCGTATTCACTTTCTTTTCTTTTAGGAAATCCGGAAAGCCCTTTATAAAGTCTGTTCGTATGAAAATTATCTCTCCTGCCCGTTAAGATTTTATGCCCATAAGCCTGATGCCCAACATCCCAAACTAACTGATCTTTTGGTGTATTGAATACATAGTGCAAAGCCACAGTAAGCTCAACTACACCCAAACTCGCACCAAAGTGACCGCCATAAACGGATACGTTGTCGATGATGAAATGCCTGAGTTCATCCGATAGCTTGACCAGTTGGGATTGATCCAGCTTTTTTAGATCAGTAGGGGATTTTATTGTTGAAAGAATTGGTCCTGGTTTTATGCGCATCTTAAACGAATGTATTTGTTGTGAGATTTAAACAACCATTCAATGTAAGTGTTTTCCTATGCTTATGCAAACGTTTAAATCGGATGCGAAATTACGATTTTTTTTAATGGCGGAGAATTTTAAGGTGAAGACTAATATCTTTGATGATGCTTCTTAATTGTGTGTGATGAAAACCGTGTAGTCTCTTGAGCTTTGAAATAAAACTTCCGCTTTTTGAAGGTCCCTTCGATCTGCTGCTTTTTTTTATAGAAAGAGACGAGTTGGATATTCACGATATTCCTATTTCAGATATCACAAATGATTTTTTAGACTATCTCCAAAGGCTTGAGGAAATGAATATAGAAGTAGCGAGTGAGTTCATTTTGGTGGCTGCCACACTCATGCGTATTAAATCAAAAATGCTGCTGCCAAGACCTCAGGTAGACGATGAAGGCAACGAAATAGATCCAAGAGAAGAGCTGGTCAAGCATTTACTCGAATATAAAAAGTATAAGTCTGTTCTTGCCGAATTACAAGAGATGGAAGCTTCCCAGATAGACCGCGAAAAACGCGGAAATATCGCTAGGGAGCTGAGGGTTCTGTCTGAAAGTGTAAATGTAGAAGCCGAGCTTCAGGATGTTGACCTTTATAAGTTGCTGAAAGTATATCAGAAGGTAGTAGAGAGGTACGAACTAGAGAAAAATAAGCCAAGGCACGAAGTGGTTCAATATCCATTTACTATTGAGGGGCAACGTAATTTTCTTATGGGCAAACTGTCAAAAAAACCGAAGATGTCCTTTATAGAGATTATTGACGAGGAGCCCACCAAAATAGGAGTAATTTTTAATTTCTTGGCCATTTTGGAGTTACTACAGTTAAGGCGCATAACTATGCACCTGGGAATAGGTTTTAATAATTTCTGGATAGAAAAATTGGAAGAGGTGCCGGCAGAGTAGATGAATCTCAACACCCAGAAAATCCTTCGTACGTTAAACCCCAACAAGGTCTGGTTACCTGTGGTCATCAGCCTCGGCTTTGTGGCTTTCATGGTCCTTAGTGATGAGGAGTTTACGCCTCAAAAGTTAAACCTTGTGTTCCAGGCAAGGTATGTACCTATCCTCGGAGCGTTCGGTGTGCTAATTCTTAAGGAAGCCGCCTATGTATATCGAATAAGGGTTCTCACCAATAAGGACCTGAGCTGGACTAGCAGCGTTTACGTAATCATACTTTGGGAGTTTGCCTCTGCTGTTACACCATCAGTAGTGGGAGGTACTGCGGTAGCCGTTTTTATTCTTCTAAAGGAAAAGATAAACCTTGGAAAATCACTTGCCTATGTCACACTTACTGCCATTTTGGATAATTTATTCTTTGTCTTCTTGGCTCCCGTTGTTGTCCTGATTATTGGAGTAGATATTTTCCCGGATTCTGTGAGAAGTGTTCGTGGTATCTTCATTACAAGTTATAGCCTCATCTCTATTTATACGCTCATAATGGCGCTGGCGCTATTTTGGAAGCCGCGACTTTTTAAATGGGTCTTAATAAAGATCACATCAATTGGCTTTTTGAGGAAATGGAGATACGATGCCTATCAGCATGGAAATGAGATGGTTTGGGCCGCCTCGCTGATCAAAGGCAAGAAAAAAAGGTACTGGGCACAAATTATTCTTGCCACCATCGCCGCCTGGGTTTGCCGTTATCTGATACTGAACTTCCTTATTGCAGCGTACAATTCAGATCTAGCTATTTTGGATCACCTTTTTATTCTATCTAAGCACCTTGTTTTGTGGATTGTAATGTTATTATCA
Organism: Bacteroidota bacterium; assembly: GCA_038750705.1. Lineage (GTDB taxonomy): Bacteria > Bacteroidota > Bacteroidia > Cytophagales > Cyclobacteriaceae > Fulvivirga. The sequence continues at coordinate 4,026 of JBCDHA010000118.1, read as the reverse complement.
CCTACGCCCGGGAGCAGTGGTACGGCTGAACACTTTTTCATTCAGTTTTTCACGGAATATCTCAATGACTTTACACTAGGAGTGACGCTACTCTGGCGTACCATTACTTACTATCCTTATCTTATTATTGGTGCACTCGTACTTCCCGTATGGATTAGAAAGGTCTTTTATAAGAAAAAAATAGCTTGAGTTTTACATTGAGGTCATCTGCGAGAAACTGTGTGTTAAGCGAATATTTCTGGAATGAATTCGGGCGATTCAGAAAATACGCCGAATATTTCATCGCGTACTTGGGCAGAGCATTCTAAAATTTGGCAGAGTTTGATCAATGACGTACGATGTTTTTATATAGAATACCCTCATTTACGATGAATTTTTAATAAAGAGTTAACAACCTGTAACAATTCACATCAAGTACTTAATAAATAGGTTTTAGATTCTTAAGCATTCGATAAATACTAAGCTGAATTAGCCTCCCTAGCTTTGTATCATACAAAAACAGAGTCATCGACTCAGGTTTATTATGACAACAAAAACTCATTTTTTGGTCACGCTCTTAACAGTTTTGAGCCTGGCCGTGCACGCAACTGACAAGAAGGACAATGAAAAGGAGACTACTTTCGAGGTAGTGAGGCAAGGCAACGTATTTAAACTTTTTTACCTCAACAAAGACATCGTTAAGGTTAATGTAAAAATTGTTGATGAGTCTGGTAATATCGTCTTTACCGAACGTATCAAAAATGAAGAAGGCTTTATGCGACCTTACAATTTCAAAGACCTTGAGTATGGTGATTATAAGATAATTATATCTGAAAAGGATCAGCATCTTACAACTACTGTTCATCATGGGAGTGATTTGATAACGAAGGAAGAAGCGTTAAAACCACTTCGCCTTGTTAAAATGGATCAGATGAATGATGTTGATCGCATTTTTAAGTTAACCATTGTGAACCAAGGAGATGCTCAGGCATCGATCAGCGTGAAGAATGAAGACAAAGAAGTTATTTTTTCCATAACCGAATCTTTCACAGGTAATTACGGAAAGCTCTTTAACCTGGCTGGGGTCAATGGGGAAACAAGTTTTGAAGTAACATTAGATGGAAAAACAACCGTATTTGCACTCTAGTTAACACCGAAAAAAGGATAAAAGCTGGTTATTGAAGGCCAGCTTTTTTGATTTATCTATAGCTATCTTAGAGCTAGTTTTTTGAGTGCTTTTGTAAAGGCCGGTCTTATCTTTTCTTGATCTTTATGCAGGTTGTTTTCAACCACCCATCGGCCATCGATGATTGTGCCTTTTATCCAACTGGCATCGGCAGAATACAATAATGTTGGAAGCCAATATTCCCTGGCTGTATTAGCCAATAGGGGCTGTTTTGCATCAAAAATTACCGCATCAAAAGGGCTATTCAACTCAAAATAACCCTTTGATAGATGACCCATGGCTGCCCTTCCTGAACTCAGCATTTGATCAAAGGCGTATAAGGTATGGTCTGATTTATTGGAGTACGTGAAAGTATTGCGTCTATGACTTGTTAAACGTTGGCCATAATCAAGTATGCGTAATTCTTCACAGGGATTTAAGCCAATATGGCTGTCTGTTCCAATTGACCACCGGCCACCAAGCTCCTGGAATTTGTGCAGAGGAAAGATCCCATCTCCCAGGTTTCCTTCGGTTGAAGGGCATAAGACCACACAAGCTCCGCGGGTAGCAATAGCTTTTATCTCATTTTTGATGAGATGTGTCGCGTGTACGAGATGACAATTTTCATTTAAAGGGGTGTTATCTATGAGCCATTCAACCGGCCGGTTTCCGTAAAAGGAAAGGCAATCTTCAATCTCTTTAAGCTGTTCGGCGACATGGATATGAAATGGGCCGCTAAATTGGTCATGGCCGACCACCTTCTTGATATCCCTTGCTTCCACCGCCCGAATGGAATGGATACCGTATCCTATTGAGGCACTTTTACAACGTTCAGTGACTTTTTTTGATGCTTCCCAAAGTCTGTGGTAATCTTCAACCGTTTTTGAAATGAAACGCCTTTGCCTTGATCCCGGCACTTTCCCAAATCCACCCGTTTGGTAGAACATAGGTATTAACGTGATCTTAATGCCTGCTATTTGTGCGGCGGCCACCAATCGGTCTCCATGCTCGGCCAGATTTGAATAAGGCTTCCCGTCCTTATCATGATGTAGGTAGTGGAACTCTGCTACATGTGTATATCCGTGCCTGACCATTTCGGAATAAAGCATTGTAGCAATGGATTCCAGTTCTTCAGGATCGATCATCAAAGCAATCTGATACATGGTTTCACGCCAACTCCAAAAGTCGTCATGGGCGCTTTCAGCACCATGATTTTCGGTAAGACCGGCCATTGCATATTGAAAGGCATGGGAGTGAGCGTTTTGAAAACCGGGCAGGGCCAGGCCAGAGACAAATTCAGTGCTTTCATGATTTTGATCTATGGCAGTAATTAAACCCTTTTCATCTACAGAAACAGAGACATCCTCTAGCCAGCCGCTATTTTGTAAAAGACCTTTGAATCGGTATTTTTTCATTACTACAAGGCTTCCAATAGCTTTTCAAACACCGTAGCAAGTGTATCGCGTACTCTTGCAGCACGTTGTGGGTGGTAGTTTACCTCATCATCGTCCATGTAATTGATTTTGGTCATCTCCAATTGCAGGGCGTGCTGGTGGCTTTCCGGTTTGCCAAAGTAGCGCGTGAGATAGCCGCCTTTAAACGGATCGTTATAATTGACCTTATGCCCCCTTCGCTTTAATTGATCTATGGCCGTCTTTGCGAGTAAAGAAGAAGCGGTTGCTCCGTTATTATCACCAAGTATAAGGTCCGGAAATTTCTCCTGCCGTATGAGTGGAACCATCTGCCTTATGGAATGAGCATCCCAGAAAACCACTTGCCCGAACTCAGCTTTTATTTCATGTAATTCCTCTTCTATTTTTTGATAGTAAGGCCAATAATACGCTTGAAGCCTGAAATCAATATCTTCCTTACCGGGGTGATAGCCATCTAAATAGATTTCATCTCCGGCAAATGAGTGAGTTGGACAAAGTTGAGTGATGATTCGGCCGTCATTGTAAAGCGGCCGGCTTTGCGGGTCCCGGTTTAGATCAATTACCCAGCGACTGTATTTGGCGGTGATCATAGTTATGCCCATTTCCGGAGCAAAGTCATAAAGCTGATCTACAAACCAGTCGGTATCATCAGGTGAGCTGATAAGCGATGAATCATATAATCCTTTCAGTTCTTCGGGAAATTCGGTACCGCAGTGAGGCACGCTAATTAAAATGGGAACTCTCCCGGAACTTGGGCGAAGTAATTGAAAGCTCATTTTTGGCTTTCCAATACGGACGTTGCCTCTTCAGCCTTTTGTATGGCCAGGATAAAGCTTAATACCATCTTGAATCTTTTTTGATTTCTGATCATAACTCTGTTTTTAACTTAACGATTCTATGGAAAGATTCGTCAATTCTATCTCTATTGATTTTGCCTTCCTCAACCAGTTGCTTTACTATCCTGTGCACGGCATCTACCGTTCTCTCTTCGCTGTTCGGGATATTATTTGAGAAAATAAGTACATCTACACCGGCATTTATAGAATATTCAATGGCCTTTTCCAGGCCATAATATTTTGTGATAGCATGCATTTGCATATCATCTGAAAAAACTACGCCGCCAAAATTTAAACTGTCCCGTAGTAAACCGGTAACAATGGGTCTTGACAGGGTGCCAGGTAAACCGGCGCTATCTAATTTTTTATTTACAATATGCGCGGTCATAATAGATTTTACTTTTGCACTATCTATTAAACTTTGATAAGGTTGTAGCTCTTCAGGTTGCCAATAGTCCGTTACATCCGCTATTCCTAAATGCGTATCAGCGTGGGAGCTGCCGTGTCCTGGGAAGTGCTTTAATACAGAAAGCACTCCAAATTTATCATGAGCCGCTATCATCGTTTCAGCAAAAAGGGTCATACTGTCGGGGTTAGCTGAAAATGATCGTTC
>JBCDHA010000117.1:0-8552 GCA_038750705.1 Bacteroidota bacterium | reverse complement strand
GTCGTTTGTGGGCTCATCTAACACCAGAAAATTAGGATTCTGAATAAGAACCAATAAAAGTTGCAGCCGCCTTCTTTCTCCACCGCTCAGCTTATCCACATAGTCATGCTGCGCTTTAACCGAGAAGTTAAAAAAGGTCAGAAATTTAGAAGCCGAAACATTGCTACCATCAGCCATGTTAACCACCTCCGCAATTTCCTGAACTACTTCTATCACCTTTTGACCTGATTTAAAAACAGGTTCACTCTGTTGGTAATAACCGATCTTTGTAGTTTGTCCAGGCACTACTTCTCCGCCATCGGGAGTTAACGTGTTTGTGAGTACATTCAACAAGGTGGATTTGCCGCTACCGTTCTTACCCACAATCCCAATTCTATCTCCTCTTTTGAAGATGTAACTAAAGCTATCAATGACCACTTTGCTATCATAGCTCACAGAGATATGATCTAACTCCAAAATCTTGCCGCCTTGCCGTCTCTCTTTGGTGGATAATGTTACTCCCGATTGGCTCAGATCCTTGTGCGCCTTCTCTTTTAAATCACCAAAAGCGTCAATCCGGTATTTGGCCTTAGTCCCCCGGGCCTTCGGCTGCCTGCGCATCCAGTCCAGCTCCTTCTTATAAAGGTTCCTGGCCTTATCCTTTTCCGCCTGTGCTATGCTTTGGCGCTCTTGCTTTTTTTCAAGATAATAGGCATAGTTACCGTTATATCTATACAACGTTTGGTTATCGAGCTCAAGAATGGAGTTAGTAACGTTATCAAGAAAGTACCGATCATGTGTAACCATGATCAAGGCCATATTACTGGTGGAGATGTAGCCTTCCAGCCACTCAATGGCCTCCAAATCAAGGTGGTTAGTAGGTTCATCCAAAATCACAAGATCCGGCTGTTCAATAAGTACTTTGGCCAGGCCAATGCGTTTCTTTTGCCCTCCGGAACACCCCGATATTTTCTTATCCAGATCATGGATGCCTAGCTTCCCGAGTACCTCTTTAAGCTTATTTTCATAATTCCAGGCATTATTTTTTTCAATTTGATCAATAAGTAGTGTGAGAGCCTCTGCGTTATCTATTCCCTGGCCGGACCGTATCAATTCATTTTCGTAATCTCGAATCATTTTAGTGACCGGATCATCACTGGCCAGCACAGCGTCAATTATCGATAGGTCAGGATCGAATTCAGGTTGTTGTCCTACATAAGCCAGTTTAACACTATTCCCCACGGCGACTTTACCGGAATCAGGTTCATTAATACCTGCCATTATTTTAAGTAAAGTGGATTTACCGCTTCCATTCAGTCCTACTAAGGCTACTTTTTCACCTTGTCCAATTCCAAACGTCAGGTCGCTAAAAAGAACGCGCTCGTTGAATGATTTTGTTAACTTCTCAACAGACAAATAATTCATACGTCAAAGCTGATGATAATAAATCTAAAACCCTATCAAAGTACTTTGAAGGTCCTGAAGCAGGTGTGAGCTCCACCGCAAAAATGGGACTCGGGAAGCCCTGAATTATGAAAAAAGTCACTTATTATAATTAAAACTGTCCAAATTAAAAGTCTGAAAACCAAGATGAGCTTTGAAGGAATAACCGGAGATCTCGCCGGTTCGATAAAGTGAGAAGAAACAAACAGGCAGATAAAGACGGTTACCTGGGGGTACACTTTTCAAAAATCTTGATAATACGGGCAGATTATTTGCGGGTATAAAGGATACGGAGACCGATATGCGTACCATGTTTGTTTAAGGGCTTAATGATTTCAAAACCATTGTTGAAGCCAAACCTTTGCCTGAGCCAAAGATAACCGAGGTTGCTTCGGATAGTACGGTGGTTTTAAACCAAGCGCTTATAACTTGCTGAGTACGGAAAGCATGAACTCTCACATGGTTTTGAGCCATCCGGTAAGTCATGCTAATGCTCATGCACGCGTTTCTTAAACGTCTTTTCTTTCCAGGCTTCCAGTTGTTTTTTTCGCTCAGCCAGCTCCTCGTCTGAAAACTCAAAATCAATAAGCTGATCTAAATCAGGCTGACCTGCATCTACCCAGCAGGTATACCAAAAATCCCCTATCATTTTAACTGATCTTCTCATTTGCCGCTCTACCATGCCCTTCATGGACTTATGATAGGCGCTTGCAAACTCAGAAGAGTATACCTTAATGGTAGATTGACCACGCGTCTCAAAAGAATACTTCTTATCCTCACCAAGTTTCTGTGTCACCCTTTTCTCCAAGCCAAAAACCGAATCCAAAGATAGGTGGGCCTGCGTTATTGCATTCCAGATTTCTAACTGTGGATTGGTAAGATAAGTAGCCTTACCTACAAAAAAATCATACTCGTTTGAGAAGAGTTCTGTCAAACGGGACTCCCATAATCCATGGATGCCATATTGATCAGTAAGCTGGCCGTTATAGTTCACCGTAGTATGTAAAGGCACATTCGCATCGGCTATATAATGACCGAGATCTGCCGATAGCCTAAGGATATTTCGGGTATCCTTAATGCGCATGGCATCTGTCAGCCTGTAGCGGAGCACATTCACATGCCAGGGCACGATACCATATGCTTGAAGTGTATCTTCGGAATAGCGCACCACAGCTTCTTTCCAGTACCGGGGCATTTTGTACAATGCGCTATCTCCATAATGATCTATGTCTATGTAATGTCTTGCGGCCTCCTCTTTAACGGCATATCGCCTTCTATCGGCATTTACCGCGTTTTCCGTCATGTAATCAATGTTGTATTTGTAAAACCCTATCATCTCAACCGGTAAAGTGAATATGGCTAGCCGGTTGATCTTCTTATGCGCATAAAACCCCCAGTTAGTTGCTTTTACAGGTATAATTATTACTAAAACAACGAAAATAAATAGTTTATATCTCAAAGTAATTTAAATATGAAGATGTAAATATCAATAGTTTAAAAAAACAAATAAGTTCTAATTATGAAATTCTTATGTGCATTTTGACAGTAGTGATCCGGCATGTACCTGTTTAGAACTGATTGAAAATTGTGATTTTTGTATCAAAACTTCCAACTACTGCTTTGTAAAAACAATAAATACTATTAGCTTTGCACACTCAAATTAAACAAGGGTTGAAATAATACGATATGGCTAACCATAAATCAGCTTTAAAAAGAATACGATCTAATAACGCCAAAAGGTTAAGAAACAGGTACCAGCACAAAACTACCCGTACTTTCATTAAAAGGTTAAAAGAAACAACCGACAAAGCCGAAGCGTCAGAGCTTTTGACTAAGGTGGTTGCTATGATCGACAAACTGGCGAAAAGAAATATTATACATAAGAATAAGGCGGCGAATAACAAGTCTAAATTGACAAAATACGTGAATAGTCTTTCTTAATTCCGATATAAATGAATTAAAAGGCCCTGGTTGAGAAATCGATCAGGGCTTTTTAGTTATTAGAATTACACTGGTTAATAGCAACCTCTACAAAAACCTTGTCTAAGAACTTGGAGTTCGCCTCTTCTTTTCTGAATGATTGTCCGTAGTTACCATTACATTCAACCCTAATAAAGTCATTATTTTTCCAGAATACTTTGGGTGGCTTTGAAGCTGGAATAAAAAGTACATTACCTGGAAGTATAGGCCTTTTCATTTCCGAATTTCTTAACGAAACATGCTGCCAGAAAGGATCCGCATCATTCGAAACCTGACCTTCGGAGATCACGTCTAGGATTATTTTTCCATCTGGCGATGGATAAGAAACCGGATTATACTATTGAGGTTCACAACCCAATGCGCAAAGGAGGATAATGACATTTTCCTGTTTCACCGGTCTTTTAATGTTAAACTAATCTAACATCTTTTTATCTTTATCATTCCTGTGTAAATCAATTCATGTATAAAGCGCTAAATATTAAAAGCTGGGCTGAAGAAGATCGGCCACGTGAAAAACTCGCTAACAAAGGAAAGTCCGTACTTTCAGAAGTAGAACTTATCGCTATACTCATCCGCTCGGGAACAAATTCGTTAAGCGCCGTAGATGTAGCTAAAGGGATTTTCAACTCTGTGAGCAATGATCTAAATCAGTTGGCCAAGCTCACGGTAAAAGACCTTACAAAATTCAAAGGCATTGGAGAAGCGAAGGCCATCAGTATTGTGGCGGCCTTAGAGCTTGGTAGAAGAAGAAAGGAATCCGAAAGCACCAAAAAGCCAAAAATCCGCTCAAGTAAAAATGCTTACGACCTTATGAAACCGGATTTAATGGATCTTTCTCATGAAGAATTTTGGTGTTTACTTTTGAATCGCAGTAATATGGTCATTAAAAAGTGTCTGGTAAGCAGTGGTGGTGTATCTGGTACAGTGGCCGATCCTAAAATTATCTACAAAGCGGCCTTAGAGGTATTAGCCACGGGCATTATACTGATTCATAACCACCCATCAGGGAATCCCGAACCCAGCCAGGCAGACATCAACCTGACAAAAAAATTAAAAACTGCCGCAGCGGCTTTAGATATTTCTTTACTTGATCACCTTATCTTTACCGAGCAAGGGTATTATAGCTTTGCCGATGAAAATGTTTTGTAATCAAGGTGGAACGCTTAAAACTGCAAAACCCCATCTTTTTTAAAGAGGGTGGAATTCCATATCGGACATTTTCTGAGAATGACTCCGTACGTTATTATAAATAACTACTGGTGTCCAACTAAATTTTTTGAACAAGAAAAAAGTGCCTTTGAAGCGTCCGAGAAAAGATTTTTCCTCAAAGCTGAAAACTGCCCCCACCCCTGAAGGGAGTAATTAAGAACTGCCCTTTGGGGAATTTAAAGGGTGTTTTTAGCGAATGATGCCAAATCAAAAAACTTTTCTCGGACGCCAGTAATAAATAACCTGTTTTGGATATTTTGTACGGCAAAAACTGGAATTAACTATGGCTAGAAATAAAATTCTTCTCTTGATCAGTTTCATAGTATTAGTCGTCATCATTGTTTACAGTGTGGGTGGCGATTATTCTCCTGAAGAGTATGTGGATTATATTAAGAAAGAGCGCGAAGAGCAGGAACGTTTCATGCGCTACAATGAAGAATCACCTTTTGTTATGAGCAAGGTTGAATTCAGCCCATTGCATCATTACCCGGCCGACTTAAAATACCGGGTTAAAGGTCGTTTCGAAGCCATAGAGGCGCCCAGGATTCGTAGCCTTGGTACTAATGATGGTAAACAGGAGCAATACATGGAATACGGGTACGCCCTGTTCGAACTTGACGGCAAAGCAGACAACAGGCTCCTGATCTTTGAAAATGTGACAGAAGAAAAGCTATTTCTTGCCTTTGGTGATGCCACTAGCGCTATAGAGACCTATGGCGCAGGACGCTACCTTGATATTGAGCATTCCGGAGGCAAAACGATAAAACTGGATTTCAATCTGGCGTATAATCCTTATTGCGCATATATAGATAATTTCAGTTGTCCGCTACCCCCGAGGGAGAACTTACTGGAAATTGCTATCAAGGCAGGCGAAAAGAACTATCATTAACAAGCATGCTGCAGGCACCTTTACTGAGGATTTTCACGTTGATGAGGTTTGTTGGCCCCCGGTAGAAATGACTTTGTTTTTTTAGTATCCTCTCCTCTCAAAATCCATACCTTTGTCCGTTATAAATTAAATGAACTTACATGCGCCTCAGCGCCTTAATGACACATGAAAATATCCTACAACTGGCTTAAGCAATACATAGACATAGATGAGCCCGCGGAAAAAGTTGGACAGCGACTGACTGATACAGGCTTAGAGGTTGAAGGGATCGAAAAGATTGAACCTGTTGAAGGCGGTCTCCGGGGAATCGTGATTGGAGAGGTGCTCACCTGCGAAAAGCATCCCAATGCAGATAAGCTGAAAGTAACCACGGTAGATATTGGTGAAGAGCAGCCCTCACCTATCGTATGTGGAGCTCCAAATGTAGCCACCGGGCAAAAGGTAATTGTAGCTACTGTGGGCGCAACATTATACCCAATCGGTCACGAGTCGTTTAAAATAAAAAAGGCAAAAATACGTGGCGAGGTTTCGCAAGGCATGATCTGCGCCGAAGATGAGATAGGGATTGGCACCAGCCATGATGGTATTATGGTACTGGATACTGACCTGGCCAATGGTACACCTGCCCTCGAATATTTTGATTTTGAAGATGATTACGTTTTTGAAATTGGTCTTACGCCTAACCGTGCTGATGCCGCATCGCATATAGGAACAGCCCGTGATTTGAAAGCTGTATTGCATAAGGAAGTTCAATGGCCATCTGTGGATGCTTTCAAGGTAGATTCGAATAGCAAACCTGTTGAGGTAATAGTTGAAAACACGGAAGCGTGCCCTCGCTATAGTGGTGTTACCATCGCAAATGTAACGGTAAAAGAATCTCCCGAATGGCTGCAGCAAAGACTCCGATCCATTGGCCTTAGCCCAATTAATAACGTAGTTGACATCACCAATTTCGTGTTACATGAAACCGGTCAGCCTTTACACGCTTTTGACCTGGGTGAGATCAAAGAAAATAAAGTGATTGTTAAGACCCTTCCTGAAGGCAGTACATTCACTACCCTTGATGAAAAAGAACGAACACTGAAATCCACGGATCTTATGATCTGCAATGGTGAATCAGAAGGGATGTGCATTGCCGGTGTTTTCGGTGGAGTAAACTCAGGGGTAAAAGAGTCGACCAGAGATGTATTTCTTGAGTGTGCCTACTTCTCAGCGGACTATATCAGAAAAACGGCGCAGCATCATCAATTAAAAACCGATGCTTCATTTCGCTATGAAAGAGGGACCGATCCTCAAATAACGCTGTATGCTTTAAAACGAGCCGCAGGTCTGATCAAAGAAATTGCCGGTGGTAGCATAGCATCGGAAGTGGCAGACATTTATCCTCAAAAAGTGGCTGATTTTGAGGTAATTGTAAAATATAAACATGTTTCTCGGCTATTAGGAATAGATCTTAAGAAAGAAAGAATCTTTGAAATTCTTAACTCTCTTGATATCCAAACAGAAGAGTTGGACGGAGAACAGTTCAAGGCCATGGTGCCACCCTACCGGGTAGATGTTACCAGGGAAGCGGATATTATTGAAGAAGTTCTTCGTATCCACGGCTTTAACAACATTGATCTTCCAGGCAGCTTTAGTAGCGACTATTTGGCACAATTTCCCAAGGTGGATGTTGATAAAATTCAGCAAAAGACCGGTGAGTTTTTGGCTACCAAGGGCTTCCTTGAGATCATGACCAACTCCTTAACTAAACCTGAGTATGCGGCCAATGCCGAAAACCTTGAAGAGAAAAACAGTATTATTATTTTAAACAAGCTTAGTGAAGACCTTGGGGTAATGCGCCAGTCCTTGCTTTACAGTGGTTTAGAGGTAGTGGCGCACAACATTAACCGAAGGCAGTCCGATCTAAGATTATTTGAATTCGGAAAAACCTATACAAAAGAGGAGAATGATTACAATGAGCGAAAAAGGCTGGCCATATACCTGACGGGGAAAATAGTAGCTGAAACCTGGCGCATTAAACCTCAAAATGTAGACTTTTATCATATTTCAGAGGCAGTAAGGTGCATTTTAGAGCGTTTTGATATGGGTAAAACAGATGCATCACCAATCCATACCTATCCTTTCGAATTTGGCATCCGGTTTAGCATTAAGGATCGCACAATCGCATCTCTTGGAAAAGTGAAAAGCGCTGTAGCTAAAGGATTTGGTATAAAGCAAGAAATATTTTATGCAGACATCGATTGGGATTTGCTTTTAAAGCAAACAAGCAATAATATAGAGTACCAGGAGGTATCGAAGTATCCTGAGGTTCGCAGAGACTTGTCATTAGTAATTAATAAGTCGGTCTCGTATTCCGAAATTCAGGAGTTAGCTCTGAAAAGTGAAAGACACCTACTTAGGAGTATCAATGTTTTCGATGTTTACGAGGGTAAAGAAATTGGTGAGGAGAAAAAGGCATACGCATTGAGTTTCACACTTCAGGATAACCAACGAACCCTTACGGATAAAGTAATTGACAAGGCAATGAGTAAAATGATGCGACTTTTCGAATCAGAACTCGGAGCCGTAATAAGACAGTAACTATGAACAAAGATCTTCTAAAGTCGCAGTTGGGTACACTTGAAAGAAAGCTTAATTTGCTACTAAACGAATTTAGTTCTGTTCGCAAAGAGAGAGCCCAACTTAGCGCTGAAAATGAAGAACTTAGAGCGCTTATTAAGTCAAGGGACGAACAAATCAGCGGCTTTCAAAATAAGATTAAAATCAGTAAAATTGTAGAGGGGATAGACACTGAAGGGGAAGATTCTTCAGAGTTGAAGAAGAAGATTGACGTTTATATAAAAGAGATTGACAGATGCATTGCGCATCTAAGTAAATAATACAGCTGAATGGAAATTCTCTCCATTAAAATCAAGATTGCTGATCGGGAGTATCCTATGAAGGTAAAGCCGGAGGATGAAGAAAGGGTAAGAAAAGCCGGTAAGCAGATTAATGAGAGGTTGAGGTCTTATCGTGAGCAGTTTGGCATTAATGATAATCAGGACCTGCT
>JBCDHA010000116.1:0-8562 GCA_038750705.1 Bacteroidota bacterium | reverse complement strand
GCTACTTGAACAAAATATCATCATGAAAGCTCAGCTTCTTTTACCCTTATTTCTACTGTCTTTTTTGCTTTTAACAGATCAACTATTCGCGCATGCAGGTAAGTTATCAAATAATGAATTGAACGTTTTAACCACAGGTTACTATGTGGTCATTGGAGCGTATTCGGCTAATAAGGAAAATTATGCTGAAAAATACATGTCTGTAGTTAAGAATATGGGATATAACGCCAATTATGGATTCAGCAGAAAGAAAAATCTATATTTTGTTTATCTGAATGCTACCGGAAATTACCGGGAATCACTGGAGGAAATGCGGGAGGCAAGAAAAGCGGCAGGTTTTGGCGATGCTTGGGTATTCGTATGTCTTGATGCCGGTGCACAACAGACACGTTCTACAGGAAAAGAAGTTGAACCTGAAGAAAACGATTCAATTGTAGAAGTAGATCAAGAAAATGTCCCGGAAGTTGAGCCAATGAAGGCCTTAGAAGTACCTGTGGTTGAAACCCAGTCCCACGTTGAAAAGGAAGTTAGAATAGAGAAGATTCTTAGTAAAAATGAGTTCACCTTTGAGGTCAATTCACTTTCAGATGCAACCGTATTTTTCAATTTGCATAATGCCCAAAATAAAAAGGACATAATTGGCGATGTTCAGATAGTAGACGGCGAACGCGCCAAACTGATCAATGTTGTAGAAAGTGGTAACTATATAAGCCTGGCTGACCCTAAAAACGGAACAGGAAAGCTTATGCTAATAGCAGATGTCTTTGGCTACAGAAGAGCGCAATTTGAATTAAATTATTACGATCCGGCAGAAGATTTGGCAAAAAGTAATGTGGAGCTACTGGCTGATGTACTCTTGGTAAATCTCGATTTGGTCAGGTATCATGTAGGTGATATCGTAACAATGTATAATGTATACTTTTTTAAAGACGCAGCCCTTATGAGACCTGAATCAAAGTATGAAATAAAGAGTTTGCTGGATATGCTTCAGGAAAATGAGGATTACAGAATTAAAATCCATGGCCATGTCAATGGTAAACATCCGGGTAAAATTATCTCTAAAGGTGAGAGTAAGAATTTCTTTGCTCTTGATGAATCGAACTCGGAAAAATTTGGGAGTGCAAAAGAATTATCTCTCAAGCGAGCTGAATTGATCCGACAATATCTCATTGAAAATGGTATAGATGCAAACCGAATGGAGATAAAAGCCTGGGGCGGTAAGCGTATGATTCACGACAAACACAGTAGCAAGGCCAAAGAAAACGTTCGTGTAGAGATAGAAATATTAGAGGAGTAGTTAGTTCATAGACGTACTAATAGCTCAGTACACGACAAAAAAAACCAGATTCAAACCATTGGATGAATAAAAACATAAATAAAACAGTAAAAAATCCGGATTGCCGCTGAAGATTCATCCGATGGATTCTTCCTAATAAGTAGTGTTTTAAACTTTTGCCGTGTACTGTCGACTAATATATTGCCAATTGTTGTTTAATTTAAGTAAGAATTAAGGATACCGCCATGAAAGCCCTGGTCAATTTCTTATGTATCTTCTTATTGAGTAGTTCAGTTACATTTCAGGTTAATGAACTGCCCAAAAGCAATTATGTAGTGGTTGGCGCCTATTCCATTAACCAAGAATACTATGCCAAAGCATACGTAAACAGCTTGAAAGAACAGGGGTTTGACGTACAGTATGGGTTGAGTACGTCGAAAAAATTATATTTCGTTTACATATCTGAAAGTAAGGATTTCGATGATGCTGTTGCTAAAATGTTAGCGACGCGCAAAAATGAATTGTTTTCGGATGCCTGGGTTTTTGTTAATAAGATTGGATCGGATAAAAATGTTGCGGATGGAAGCGCAATTGAACAGAAAGAACAAGGTGAGGTTGAAACTAACGGAATAAGCCAGGTTAAAGACTCTGCAACGCCAGACTCATCACCGGCATCTTCAACTTCTTCTACTGATCAGGCTGAACAAGACTCTCCAGAGGCTCCCGTCGAGGAGTTGACAGAATCAGCCGATTCTACGAATTCAATGGTGAGCCAAAATGAATCTGATGAAGTAAAGGTTATAACGGAGCTTTCTCAAATTGGATTCAAAGTGAATTTGTACAATGCGCAGACCTCAACCGAGGTCAATGGATCCGTTAACCTTGTAGATACTGAGCGTGCTAAGCGCATTAAGCAATTTAAAGCGGGTGACATTCAAACTATATCCGACCCCGGGAATGGCACCGGCAAGCTGTCAATCCTTGTCGACAACTTTGGTTTTAGGAAGCAGCAGAAAGAAATTAACTATTTTAATCCTTTAACTGATACCAACAGGGTTGACATTGATTTTTTTGAAGGAGTATATGAAGTTAATTTTGATCTCATTCGCTACGGCATAGGAGACTTTGTGGTAATGTATAATGTTGCTTTTTTTAAAGATGCTGCTGTCATGCGCCCCGAGTCTAAATTTGAGGTAAACAGCTTGTTAACAATGATGGAGGAAAATCCGAAAATGAAAATCCGTATCCATGGGCATGTTAATGGCAAGCACCCTGGTAAGATTATAAGTAAGGGTGAAGAGCAAGACTACTTTACACTATCAAATCTTAACAAGCAAGGCATAGGAAGTGCAAAAGAATTATCTAAAAAAAGGGCAGAACTCATCAGGGATTTGCTATTCGAAAACGGAGTTGCCTCAGATCGAATGGAAATTAAAGCCTGGGGGGGTAAGCGCATGATCTATGACAAGAACAGTACCCAGGCCGATGAGAATGTAAGAGTAGAAATAGAGATTCTAGAAAACTAGAACCACGCTATACTTTCTTACTTTTTGTATTTCCGGTTGAATTTCTCCACTCTACCGGCAGTATCCACAAATAGTTTCTTGCCAGTGTAAAAAGGATGTGAAGCAGATGAAACTTCAATTTTAATTAAAGGATACTCATTCCCATCTTCCCACTTGATCGTGTCTTTCGAGCCCATTGTTGATTTGGTAAGGAAAGCAAAATCACTAGAGCTATCTTGAAAAACTACCTTCTTGTATTCCGGATGTATGTCTTTTTTCATTTCTTTCTTAATCTACTCGTTTTCCAAAAGAGGCACAAAGTTACTTATTAATAGATGATCTGCAAGCTGTACCTTAAACATTTTTACCGTATTTTGGCAACATGAAGCTTAATTTAGGGCTATTCTTAGCTTGTCTGTTTACGGTATCCTCTTTATTGAACCTCCGTGCGCAAAGTGTAAATATACCACTCAATGATGACTATTATCATCTGATAGATCGATATGAGATAAAATCAGGCAAAATCAACTCTAATTATCACTCCTCCTGGAGAGCCTATCAACGTAAGGATGCCGTCAACTTTATTGATTCCATTTCATCTGAGTTCAAACTTTCAAGTCAGGATGAATTTAACTTTAACTACATCAGAAACGATAGCTGGGAATGGACCGATCAAGCTGATAATGATTCCAAAAAACCTGTTTGGAAACATTTTTATAAGAAGAAGTCCGATTTGTATTCGGTTCGTACGCAGGACCTTGATTTGCATGTTAATCCTGTATTACATCTTTCCGTAGGGCGTGAGTCTGCCTCCGATGTGAATACATTTATTAATACCCGAGGTGTGGAACTTAGGGGGATTATTGACAAAAAAGTGGGTTTTTACAGCTTTATCGGTGAAAATCAGATGGTAAACCCCGCTTACATCCGGGCTTACAGAAGCACTAACCTCACTGTGCCACAAGAGGGCTTTTGGAAGGGGTATGAAGAAAACGGCGTTGACTTCTTCACTGCCAGAGGTTATCTGAGCTTTGACGCCACCAAGCATATCAACATGCAATTTGGCCATGATCGGTTTGCCGTAGGTAATGGTTATAGATCTATGATTCTATCGGGGTTCTCTCCGGCCTACCTATTTTTGAAAATCAATACAAAGGTTTGGAAATTCAACTATACTAACCTTTTTACAGAAATGACGGCCGATGTGCAAGGTAATCCCGGGGGTCTTACAGGTAGTTCAAGGTACCCTGATAAATATATGGCTCTTCATCATCTCAGCCTCAACATAGGTGAGAAATTGAACATTGGCATCTTTGAGTCGATAATTTTCAGCAACTCGGATTCGACATCGAATAATTCCTTTGAATTGAAATATTTAAATCCGGTAATCTTTTACAGGGCCATAGAACAACAAAGTGGAAGCCCGGATAACGCCCTGGTTGGTGTGGACTTTAAATGGCTACCGGCCAAAAGACTGGTCATCTATGGGCAGTGGGTCTTTGATGAGTTTCTATTGGATAACCTTACCGAGGGCAACGGCTGGTGGGGCAATAAATGGGGGGCTCAACTTGGTGGCGAATATATTGATGCATTTGGTATCAATAACCTGGATTTACAAGGCGAGATAAACGTGGTAAGACCTTATGCCTATTCTCACAATACCCGGTATGGAAGTTACTCCAACTACCGGCAGCCCCTGGCACACCCGCTGGGAGCCAATTTCAGAGAAGTAGTGGGTATAGTACGCTACCAGCCTCTGGATAAACTTAGCATAACCGGGAAGCTTATTTTAGCTACATATGGTGAAGATGAAGTCGGGCGGAACTATGGGAAGAATATTTTACTGCAGAACACCACTCGCGAGGCTGATTTCGGAAATGAAATTGGTCAGGGTATTGATACTGATCTCACATTTGCAGACCTCACGGTTTCATACCACTGGAAACATAACTTCTTTATTGATCTGAAGCACATTTATCGCCGGCAGGACAGTGCCCAACAAGGGTTATCAAACGATACAAATTTCACCTCCCTGGTATTACGATGGAATGTACCACAACGTTTAAACGAGTTTTAAACTTCGAACCACTAACTTGCACTTTTTAAGCTCATGAAAACATTTTTCCGAATATTCAGTTACGCACGGAACTTAAGTTTATATATCCCCCAGTACGTAATTTTTATATTGCTGAGTGTGATATTTAGCGTTTTTAACCTGGCCATGCTCATTCCATTGCTTAATGTTTTGTTTAAGCTTACTTCTGATGAGGCATATGAGAAGCCTGAAGAGTTCGAGTTAAGTACAGATTATATAAGTGACTATTTTAATTACTATTTCACCAATGTAATTAGCGAGCATGGTGAAACTCAAGCATTGGTTTTTGTCTGTATAGTGGTTCTCGGGTCTGTTTTTCTAACCAATGTGTTTAGATACCTCGCCACTATCATAAGTGCACGTATTCGGTTAGATGCTGTCAAATATTTACGTATGGCTATTTATGAGCAGGTGTCCAGAATGCATCTGGGCTTTTTCACTAATGAGAGAAAAGGTGATTTAATGTCCAGAATTACAAATGACGTACAAGAAGTGGAAGCGTCTGTATTAGCCAGCCCTAAGGCCCTCTTCCGTGAACCGGTGCAGGTGATTATTTATTTTATAGCCTTGTTTGCTATTTCTGCAAAACTCACTTTTTTTACAATACTCATTTTACCTGTAGCAGGAGGAGTGCTGGGCTACATTGTAAAACGGTTGAAAAGAAAGGCTATTAAAAGCCAGGAGTCGTTAGGAAGGATCGTTAACATTCTCGATGAGACCCTTGGGGGGATGCGGATCATCAAGGCTTTCAATGCCAGAGAGTATGTTACAAACAAAATCAATGAGGAAACCAATTATTACAGAAAGGTTAATCTGGGGTATTCTTACCGCAGAGATCTTGGCTCCCCGATTTCAGAGTTTCTAGGTGTAGGCATTATCACCATTATTTTATATTACGGGGGGTCACTCGTTCTTAATGATAGTTCTACCTTAAATGCCAGCCAATTTATTACCTATCTGGCCATTTTCTCACAAATCATATCGCCGGCTAAAGCTTTTTCGCAAGGGTTGTCAGGCGTTCAAAAAGGCATTGCTTCAGGGGAACGCATTTTTTCAGTCATTGACACAGAGCCGGAGATCAAGGATACTTCCTATGCACAATCTTTAGCCGGTTTCGAAGATGTCATTGAGTTTGATAAGGTTTATTTCAAGTATGATAAGGACCCCGTACTCAATGGAATAGATCTTAAGATCAAAAAGGGCACTACAGTGGCCCTGGTAGGCCAGTCCGGTGGAGGTAAATCAACTTTAGTGGATTTGATACCCCGGTTTTATGACCCGACTGAAGGGGATATTAAAATTGACGGGCATTCGCTAAAAGAGGTGAAGATTGAACACTTGCGCCGACTCATGGGTATTGTTACGCAAGAATCAATCCTGTTTAATGACACTATCTTCAACAACATAGCATTTGGCATTGAGAATGCCGCCGAAGAGGATGTAGTTCAGGCAGCCAAAATTGCCAACGCTCATGAATTTATTATAGAGCAGGAAAACGGTTACCAAACTAACATTGGTGATCGGGGCATGAAACTTTCCGGTGGGCAACGCCAGCGTATTAGTATAGCCAGGGCCGTGCTTAAAAACCCACCGATATTACTTTTAGATGAAGCTACCTCTGCCCTGGATTCTGAATCTGAAATGCTGGTGCAGCAAGCTATTTCCAATCTTATGAAAAACCGGACTTCTATTGTAATAGCGCATAGGTTGAGTACGATCCAGCATGCTGATGAAATAGTTGTGCTCCAAAGTGGAGAAGTAATCGAACGGGGAACCCATAATCAGTTACTTCAAAATGATGGGCTATACAAAAAGCTAAGCGCCATGCAGAATACTTGATTAATTTTTGTAGCTTTATTTTCGAGGCTTTAATGCCATCGTTTACCTGTATTATCCACTATGAAGAAGCCTAAGTCTATATTCTATATTGTTTACTTCCTCTTTCATTTCGTTCTTTTACTGGTTTCTATCTATGTGAACTATCGTTCTGAGGATTTTGAATTTTTGCTATGGCTGAGAGAAAGAATGGATTGGATGATATACGCTTCAGCCTTGGGCCTTGTCCTTTTTGCAATTAATATGCTTATGATGAATGTGGCTGGAAGAGGATCCAAAAAGGAGATAGAAAGACTTGAACATGAGGCAAATTCTTACAAAGCTAAAATGTTTGATCTACAAGAGGCTAAAGGGAGTTCCTCTCCGGCAGTGGACGATACCAGCGTAGGGTCCGAATCCTAATTTACCCGCTATGGTGCACAAAGACCTAATCATGCAGGAGTTGCTGCAAGCTTCGGATGTTCTTGATAGTTTCATGCGAAACAAGGAAAATATTGCTCTTATAGAAGAAGCCGCTAACCTTTTTGCCAAGGCATTTAAAAGTGGAGGTAAGGCTATTTCCTGCGGGAACGGAGGTTCTCACTGTGATGCCATGCATTTTGCAGAGGAGCTTACGGGCCGCTATAGAGATGATCGAAAGCCGCTCCCGGCCATAGCAATTTCAGATTCAAGCCATATGTCATGTGTCGGCAACGACTATGGCTATGACTACGTTTTTTCCCGCTTCATTACCGCTATGGCCTCAAAAGGAGATGTTATTTTAGCTATAAGTACCAGCGGTAACTCGGTCAACATTTTAGAAGCCATTAAAGCAGCAAAAGAAAAAGGTGCCAAGGTAGTTGCACTTACTGGTAATGGTGGAGGAAAGATTTCAGGTAAGGTAGACGTAGAGATTTGTGTACCCTATTTTGGCTATGCAGATCGTATTCAGGAGGTCCATATTAAAATCATTCATCTCTTAATTCTACTGATAGAAAGGCTCACTAAATAATGGTATCCAGAAACTATGGCGCTGCCGTTTTTGGAGTGGATTCCAGGATCATAACTATTGAGGTTACGGTAATACAGGGCACTAAATTTTGGATCAGCGGACTCCCTGACAGCGCTGTAAAGGAAAGCGCGCATCGTGTAGAATCCGCGTTAAAACATTATGGATTGCGCATGCCTCGTCAAAAGGTAGTTGTAAACTTAGCTCCGGCAGACATAAAAAAGGAAGGTAGCGCTTATGATCTGCCCATTGCCCTAAGCGTACTGCAGGCGTCTCATCAATTCGCAGGTGAAAAAATGAGTGAATATGTAGTTATGGGTGAGCTATCGCTGGATGGTGATCTTAGACCGATCAAAGGTGTGTTACCCATAGCTATTGAAGCCAGGAAAAAGGGCTTCAAAGGCTTCGTTCTGCCCAAAGAAAATGCAACTGAAGCAGCCATAGTAAACGATTTGGATGTCATTGGTGTAGCCTCTCTGAAAGAGGCTATCGAATATTTCGAAGGTCAGCGTGATATCAGTCCCCTGGAAGTGGATACACGCGATGTATTCATGGCAGAACTGAACAACTATGGCGTGGATTTTTCCGATGTGCAGGGCCAGGATAATATAAAGCGAGCCATGGAGATTGCCGCCGCAGGGGGTCATAACGTTATCATGATTGGCCCGCCAGGTGCGGGAAAAACGATGCTGGCAAAGCGACTTTCAAGTATTTTGCCTCCTTTATCTCTGCATGAAGCTCTGGAAACAACAAAGATACATTCGGTAGCGGGAAAGCTTGGCACGGAGGCTTCTTTGATTTCAACAAGACCCTATCGCAGTCCGCATCATACCATAAGTGATGTAGCATTAGTAGGCGGAGG
>JBCDHA010000115.1:0-8579 GCA_038750705.1 Bacteroidota bacterium | reverse complement strand
GAGGACTAAATTGAACCTGTCTTCTTTAGGTGTATTAGTGTTATTGGTTGTAGGTGTGTTCCTGGCAAAACCAATCATCTCCTATGGTGAACAATCCAGGTACAAGGATCGTGTGATTTATGAAGAACAAACAAAGTATCAGAAAATTACCATTACCCGATCAGAGGATGGGTATTGGCTGTTTATTAATGGCAATCAGCAACTAAGCTCCATTGATGAAGTTCGCTACCATGAGCCATTAGTACACCCTGCCATGCGACTTTCCAAAAACCCCGTAAATATACTTGTTATGGGAGGTGGTGACGGCGGCGCAGTTCGGGAGATTCTTAAATACTCCAGTGTTGAAGACATTACACTGGTAGACCTTGACCCGGCTATGACCCGGCTTGGGCAGACTTACCCCTGGCTTGTTTCCATGAACAACAACGCCATGAATGATGAAAAGCTCACTATTATTAACCAGGATGGGTTTACTTACTTCACTGATGACAAGAAGTTCTATGATGTTATCATTATTGACCTTCCGGACCCAAAAACGGTAGAGCTGGGGAGGTTATATTCTTATGAGTTTTACAAACTATGCCACAATCGGCTAAGGCCGAATGGGGTTGTAATTACCCAGGCTGGAAGTCCTTATTATGCTGCCAGGGCATTCAACTGTATAAATTATACCATGGCTGAAGCAGGGTTCTCTACCATTCCTTTACATAACCAGGTGGTTACGCTGGGAGAATGGGGCTGGGTGCTTGGCAGTAAATCTATTCCCAAAGAGCAACTCAAACCCGCTCTGCAATCTCTGACCTTTGATGATATAAAGACTGAGTGGATTAATAATGACGCTATGACTTTAATTACTTCATTCGGAAAAAGAGTATTTCCAGGAGATAATGCCAAAGTGGAGGTGAACAGGATACACAACCCGGTTTTGTACAAGTACTATTTAGATGGAAAGTGGGACTTGTATTAGAGAGCTCGTGATATTTCCGATTTACCTTACTTAGCTACCGGTTTTAAAGATGTTTCACATAAATTAAGGTATATCTAGTTTCACCTATATGTTCGGCAAGCTTATCGATCTCATCTGGCATCGACCTTCACTCACTTTTAAGGACTTAAGGGTTTTCAGGATTGTCAATATCCTTATGCTCTTAGCGGTGTTCTTTATGCTAGTTGTCTGCTGCGTATTATTATATTTATCATTAACCTTACCTTTCTGGTTGTGTGTAGTTGAGACTTTAGCGTTTATAACGTTGCTGGTCTATCACATTAAGGGATATTTCTTTACCACACGCTACATATTTTTTTTGATAGCGATTGGTATGCAAGTATATGGCAGCTTAAACCATGGAGAAAATGGAGGTTTCGATTTTTTTTTCTTTGCCGCTGCGTTTACACCCGTCTTATTTTTTGAAAAACGTGTACACTACCTTTCGTTGTTTATTCTTAGTGTTTCGACTTTTATAGCCGTTAAAGTATTATATAATCACGTAGAGCCCATCTTGCCATTTGACCGTCAGATCTATCCCTACTATGCCAATATCGTTATTAGCGCCGTATTGGTTTATATTGCAACCAGCTTTTTTAAACGCGAACATCTTAAATATGAAAATCAGATTACGCTTCAAAAAAATAAGATACTAAGTCAGAAAAGGACGCTGGATCAAACAAAAAAGAATCTTTTGGAACTGTTGGAAGATAAAGATCGTAGACTTGAACAACGAGATAAGAGTATGGACAAGTATGCTTATCTCAATTCACACAAGGCTCGAAGCCCTCTTGCAAGAATACTCGGGCTGGCACATCTGACCAATCTTGATGATCTGAGTGATCAGGAAAAAAGAACTTATTACTTTGGTGAGATCATGCAGAATGCCCAGGATTTGGATAATGTGCTTCAGGAGATCAGCGCAATATTGGATCGTGATCTTGAGGAATAAACTATGACCTTATGGTGGAATTAGCAAGATATGAATCAGCCGAAGAACTAGATGAAGTTTTGTCTGTACTTCAATCAAACTCAGTTGAGTTCAAAGTTGAAAAGCAAAACAATAAAGATTTTGACCCATCCTTTGCTGTTAAAGAGCTCGTTGCCGAATATATTATACATGTATCCGACTTTGAGCGTGCAAATGACATTCTGGATGATCATCTAAAAAAACAACTTTTTACCCAAATCCCGGGTGAATACTATTTATTGAATTTTTCAAATGAAGAGCTTCTGGATGTTCTTTTAAAGTCAGATGAATGGAGCAAAGAAGATTATAATCTGGCGCAAGTAGTTCTGTCTAAAAGGGGATACAACTTATCTAAAGATGCGCTGGTCCGTATGAAGCAAAAGAGATTAGAAGAACTACGCCAGCCTGAACCTTTGAAAATTGGATTTTGGTGGTGGGCTAACCTTTTTTTGGATCAATTACTGCGGGTTTATGGAGTATCTATTTTAGTTGGGGATACCTTACATTGAAGAAAAAGCTACCCAATGGCGAGAAAGTCTATGTATATGACATTAAAGGAAGAAGAAA
The DNA here is from genome assembly GCA_038750705.1 of Bacteroidota bacterium. Taxonomy (GTDB): domain Bacteria; phylum Bacteroidota; class Bacteroidia; order Cytophagales; family Cyclobacteriaceae; genus Fulvivirga. The sequence continues at coordinate 6,057 of JBCDHA010000115.1, read as the reverse complement.
TGCATCCATTATGTTCTGGGCCAGTATAACCATTACTTTTCTATGGCTGTTATTAACGGCTGTTTTCTGGACAGTTTAAAATTGAGACTGCAATTAGAAATGCTCATTACTGGCGTCCGGGAAAAGATTTTTTGATTTGGAATCACTCGCTAAAAACACCCTTCAAATTCCTAAAGGGTAGTGCTTAGTTACTTCCGCCATTTGGCGGATGCGGTAGTTTGCTGCATTTATGGGTAACATCTGACTAACAAACAGGTATTTGTTAAAACACAAAAGGCGCTTTTTGAATAAGAAGCGCCTTTTGTGTTTTGAGAGGGTGGTTTAATTTACCTCAATCTTCTTATCTATTTCATTACCGTTTTCATCTACCTTGGTAACAGGTGCTATGTTCAATGCTTCTACACCAACAAGCTGTGTTTTAGCATCACCTACAACAATATAAGACATCTTGTCCACCTGTACATATTTATCCATAATGGCTTTCATATCTTCTACAGTGAAGGCTTTTAAGCGTTCCTGATCTTTACGGATGTAATCCTTAGGAAGATTGTAGGTAGATATATTCTGAAGGATACCCAATTTTTGGCCAAGGGTTTCATAATCCCTGGCTTCTCTTCTGATTAGCGCCGTTCTGGCTCGTTCAAGCTCGGCAGAGTCGTAATTGGCCTTGTAATCTTCCATCACATCTTTAAAAGCTTGAACAGATTCAGGTGTAACATTGGTTTTTACACTGGACTGAGCCGTGAACGTACCCACTACATTACTCGACCCAACGCCGGAGTAGGCCCCATAAGTATACCCTTTCTCTTCCCTGAGCACCTGGAACAGCTTACCACCGGCAGTGGCTCCCAGTCCATAATTAGCTACGGTTAGAGGGAAATAATCCGGGTCATTTCTGGGCACTGCGAGTCGTTGAACTCTTAATACCGACTGTTTAGCCTCATTAAAATTGGCAAAATAGATATTGTCTTCAGAAGACGCAGGCTTAATAGGATACTCGGGGATAGTCACGTCCTTAGCTTCCCATTTCTGAACCAGACCTGACAAGGCATCTTTTACCGCTGACTCGCTTACACTGCCGGCAATATGGAAGGTAGCAAGAGTAGGAGAATAGTTAGCTGTGTAGAAGCCCTTTAAATCCTCTATTGTGATCAGTTCTACAGATTCCAATGTTCCGCTTATCGGTTTGGATAATATATGCTCTTCACCGTAAAGCATTTTATTTGATATCTGAGAGGCAATAATGTTCGGGTTCGCACTTCGCTGCTTTATACTGTTCAACTGGTTCTTCTTGATACGATCAAACTCATCCTCATCCCAGCGAGGCTCAAGAAGCATTTCTTCCACTAACGCTACCGTCTCACCAAAATAACGCGCCAGACAGTTGGCTTGAATGGTTATATGCTCACGAGAAGTGTACATGGAAATATTGGCTCCGATCTGGCCAATGGCATCCTCAAGTTCCTCAGGAGTCTTATTGGCCGTACCTTCCTGCATAATATCCGTCATCAAATTAGCGACACCAGGTTTATCAGGATCATCCATAAGCTGACCGCCTTTGATGCGAATGCTGAAATTCACTAATGGCAGTTCGCTTGACTGAATACCATACAGTGCCATTTTATTGGCTAACGTACTTTCATAAATGGTAGGGGGCGTTACTAGTGGCGCCTCACCTAAAGCCGGCTCAACGGTTCTATCGAACTGGCTCTGTGTTTTTTCCATTGATCCTTCAGCGTCAGCAACTTCAGTTGGCCCTGCATTAGGTACAACTTCTTCGATTTTTACCACCGCTTTTTCAGAGCTTTCAACGGCAAGTGCAAGCTGTTCTTTAGGAACAAAACTAGTCATAATGAAAGGTTTGTCCTTGATGTATTTGTTATATGCGTTGGTTACATCCTCTTTGGTTACTGCCAGTATTTTTTCAATATCCGTAGTAATGTAATCGGGAGAACCTGCATATTCATTGTAATTACTTAGCTGAAATGCTTTGCCGAGCAAGCTGGAAATACCATTATAAAAATCTGTTTCCTGGCTGGCTTTTATCCTTTGAAGATCCTTATCGTCAAAGCCTTCGGTTTCGAATGTTTTAAATGCATCCTGTATAGCGGCATAAACAGAGTCCAGATCAATACCATCCTTCGCACGGATGCTGATATTAAACTCACCTGCGAGTTCACTAGACCGGTTGAAAGAAGACACCCTTTGGGCGTATTCAGTTTCTTCAACCAGTTTTTTATATAGTACAGCTCGCTTCCCCTGTGACATGATCTGACCAAGAGCGCTTAATGCATAAGCATCAGGATGGAATTGCTCCACCGTAGGCCATACCATTCTTAAATCAGGTACTTTGGCATAGTCGTCTTCATGATAAAACATCTTAGAGCTTTCCAAAGCTACCGGCTGCGGTTCCATCGGCGTATCAGTACCTCGGGAAGGTATTTCACCAAAATATTTTTCAACCCACTCTTTGATTTGGGCCTTGTCAATGTCTCCTGCCACAACAAGGGTGGCATTATTAGGGCCATACCATTCTTCATAGAATTCCTTTACGTCGGCGATTGTGGCGGCCTGTAGGTCTTCCAATTCCCCGATCACTTCCCAGTTGTAGGGGTGCCCTTCAGGGTAAAGGGCTTTTTTAATCACATAATTTCTATGACCATAAGGTACGTTATCAACACGCTGTCTTTTTTCATTCTGTACCACAGGTTTTTCACCTTCAAGATCGGCTTCGGTTATGGCATTAATAAAAAATCCCATTCGGTCAGATTCCATCCAAAGAATACGCTCAAGTGCGTCTTTTGGTACTACCTCATAGTATACCGTGCCGTCGGTCCAGGTACCGCCGTTAAATGTTCCGCCCAGATCACTAATATTTTTAAAAAATGCGCCTTCCTCCACATTTTCAGACTTTTGGAACAGCATGTGCTCAAAGAAGTGGGCGAAACCTGTTCTCCCGGGCTTTTCACGGTTAGAGCCTACATGTACCTGAATAGCCACGGCCACAATAGGATCTGACTTATCTTCGTGGAGAATAACATCCAAACCATTGGGTAAAGTGTATTTCTCATAATCTACAGAAAGCTCAGCGGCATCTGCCGCGCTTTCTTTTTCTGCCGGTTGGCAAGCCTGCATAAGAATGGCAAATACTATAACCAAACTTGGTACTACTAGTTTTGTTTTCATGCGTTTTATTTGTTAGAACCGTGAATATATACTTACCAGATCGAAATGTTCAAAAGTATCCTGTAGACGGAAATAACGCAGGGTTGGTGGTAGAATAACGGTTTATTTATATTGTCACTGTATAAATGAAAACAGGCATTGTGTTAGTCCATTTTATTTTAATAACGTTCGTTTAAGAAACCCTAAGCTCATGTGCTTTGAGGTAATCCCTTGGGTTAGTTCCGGTGAATTTCTTAAAAGCGCGATTGAAAGTGGCTTTGGAATTAAAACCAACATTAAGTGCCATGCGGAGCAAAGACTCTTCTTTTTCGCGATTTTGCAGTTCCTCTAAAAAGGCGTTAACTCTCTTTTCATTGATATATTGACTAAATGTTTGGTTAAAGCCTTCATTGATTACCCGAGATAATGTGTGATGTGTGGTAGGTATCATAATAGCCAAATCCGGTAATGTCAATTCAGGATTTACATATACCTTGTCCAATGTCATTAGATCTTCTAAGCGGGTTTTTACTTTTTCAAATTCTTCCTTAGACAAAGCGGAGTCCTTATACTTTACTTCCTTTTTTTCTTCTTTAAAAAGTTCCGGTTGCTTCATAGCATAATACCCAATACAGAAAATGATGAAGGAAAAAAGTACCCACAATAGATCAATAGAAAATTCGGTTACAGGTAGTGTGAATATGTCGAATACCCAGCCAAACCCATAGTTAAGAAATGCAAACGCCCAGACAATAAGATATCCGGCTTTAATATGGAGTACCACACGTAAAAACTGGAGGTACTTTTGGTAGCTCTTGTTACTTTTTTCTGTTTTGGAATAGTGCCGTACAGCTTTGAAACAGAGGTACCAGTAAATCAAATTGTAGATAAAAGCGATGGAGCCGGAAGTCGCAAAAACCGGGAACAAGTCCATGTCCAATACACGATAGATGAACGTTTGATTATCTATTATGACGTAGGGGATATAAACCAATACATGAAGTGCGGTGGGTAAAAAGTGCAGCCACCAGAATTTTTTGTAAGGAAGGTCGATTTTTAATAGTAGATGGACGTAGACATAAAATAATGGAGCATAAGTAAAGAGAATGATCTCAGGCAGCAGAAGTAATTTAGGTTGCCAGTTAAATATATTCGGGTCATAAGTAGATGCGCGGCCTACTAAAGCCAGGGCGATGAGCATTAATAGTGCTGAAAGTGCACCGTTGGCGGATTTATTTTTATTGCGGATTGTATTTATGGCCACTACCAACAATACAATCTGCAGGGCAGCAACGGCTAAAATATAGATCAATGTATGATACGAGCCATGAGAGAGGTCTTCCCAGCTGCGCACATCTATTGTTACCTCAAAACCATGTTTTTCAATGCTGTATTTTCTATTCGTTCGTGCCCGGCCGTTGCTTCTCCCCTCAACTGCGTTCCAGCTGCCTCTCGTTATCTTATACTCAAAAGCTTTCCGGTTATGGTGAAGCAAAACCCTATATTCACCACTTGCCTGCTTTTCGAATTCACAACGATCCACGTCAGGGTACCACGCTGCAAACTCGCCGGCAATAAATATTTTAGCATCATGAGGGGTTTTAGAGGGTAGGGAACGGATGATAAATGTAGTTTGATAGAGGCTGTCAAGTTCAGCATGAACAGATGAGATGGTACTCAAGAAAAGGCAAATAAAAAAGAATGCTTTCTTGTATGTCAACGCACTGGTATGGATGATTTATAGTACCATGAATTTATGAAAAAGCCTTGGTATTAAATGCTGCAAACGGTTCGCAATCGGTTGCAGTTTATCCAAACCTTGCGAATGTAAGATTCTATCAAATGAAGCTACCTCTTCTAAGGAGAGAATAGGTAGCCCTGCTGTCTACTATTTTTTTAGAAACGACTAAGTCATTTGTCTGGATAATCAGGGTATGCTTTGATCTTTTTTGTTTATCTGAAATGCTGGTAGTTGTGGGTGAAAATCATCAAAAGGTTTTGATGAATGTTGGGATCTAAATCAACTTAGAAAGCAAACCTGTTTGTTCGTTTTTGAGTACTTTGTTAAGCGTGTTATAGGCCAGAGGCTTATCCTGATCTATTTTCCATTTTAAATCTACTTTTTGACCAAAGCAAAATGAATTAATTATTTTATAAGGCTTATACTCAAAACTATCTTGTAGGCGCGTGCTTTCATTTGATATATGCTAACACGTAAACTATATATGAAGTGAGTAAACGGTCAGCCTTATCGAAATTCCTGAATCTGTTTAACCTCATAAATATATTCGATTACTAAACTTGAAGTATCATTTTTTGCAAATCTTCTTTTGTTTTTTCATTCTCATAATACCAATTTGAATAAGGCAGCGGGATCATTTTTACACCTGATCTACCAAGTATCTCATACTCCTTAATACTCATGTTCTCATAGAATTTGCCCGGATACCCAATCAGATCGATGCCATAATAACCTGATTTAGTGAGGATGAGAATGTCTATTAAGATCCCTGCAATCAAATAATCATCATGTACCTCTATCCGCAAATTCTGAAGGAAGCTTGTCACTTCTTTGTGAAAATCATCATTTACCTGAGAAGAACTAGCCGCTTCATTTTCGTTTACCAACAGTTGATCAAAATATTTACCTACCAAAGTTGTCGGATCGATTTTTTCGGTGAATGCAAACACGAATTGATTTACGCGAGCTCTTGTAATAGCCACATTTAGTACTTCCGGGGTATTGATATAGCGAAGGGCAGAGGAGTGTGTTTCAGAATCTATACCAAAGGAGATGAACATCAAATCCTTTTCATCACCTTGGAAGGAATAAGGCGTTCCTATTTTAATCTTGTGTTTCGCTATGAATTGATGTTCAATATGATCTGTTAT
>JBCDHA010000114.1:0-8638 GCA_038750705.1 Bacteroidota bacterium | reverse complement strand
TGCTCTAACAATTTACCCGATTTATCCGCAATAGAAACACTGCTGCCTGAAAGCTCATTTATTTCAGAGGCTGCTAACTGACTTCTTTCTGCCAGCTTTCTTACCTCTGTGGCCACCACGGCAAAACCTTTACCATGATCACCTGCTCTTGCAGCTTCAACGGCCGCATTTAAGGCCAGTAAGTTAGTTTGTCTGGCAATCTCTTCAATGATCGAAATCTTATCAGCAATCTTTTTCATGGACTCTACGGTGGTGATTACCGACTGACTACCCTCTTGCATATCATCAGAGGCTTTAAGTGCTATTTTTTCAGTCTGCTGAGCATTATCAGTGTTCTGCTGAATGTTAGAAACCATCTGTTCCATAGAAGATGATATCTGCTCTGCAGAAGCAGCCTGCTGCTGTGACCCCTGAGACATGGCCTGTGATGTAGAACTCATTTGAACACTGGCGGTGGCAATATTATCTGAAGAAGTGCTGACAAACGACATTACTTCTTTCAGCTTATTCACCATTTTACCCATCATTTCCAGTAGCTCACCTATTTCATCTTTTGAAGTATTTTTGATTTCTACAGTCAGGTCACCTTCTGAAACGGCACTGACTACCTCTCTCGCACTTTGTATCGATGACATTACCGAGCGAATGATCCAAAGAGAAACGATGATAGATAGGATAACACTTACTATTAACAGCACTAACATGTTAGAAGCAGCCTGAGCAGATTGAACATTAGCATCTTCTTTTGCTTTTTCTAAGGCATTAGTATTCTTTGTTACCAATTGCGACAGTGTTCGAATGGATTTCATGGCAGCTGCACGTGCTTCTGATACAGATAAAGCTGAAGCCACTTGATTTGAGGAATCAGTATTTACTAACCCTGCCGCCTTGATCTTATCAAATGCTTTTTGATAGTCCGTCCAATTGTTATTAAAATCCTGGAGTATTTGAATGCCGCGCTCGTCGGAGATACTTCTCACTACTTCTATGGCTTCCATCATGTCATCTGTTCGATTAGAAATTTCCTTCAGATAAGCCTGCTTTTCAGTGAGCCTTCTTTCAAGTAAAAAATCTTTTTCCCGTTTTGTGATTAATTGAATCAGCTCAGCGGCTCGTTGAGAGTTTTTAATCCGCTCTACTTGGATATCAACTAACCCGTTGAGGTTTGCGCTCATTTCTGACAAATTCGATTTACCGAGAAAGTAAATCCCTGTAGCTAAAAAGATCAACAGGGAAAAACCTGTAATCAGCCTGACTTTAATACTTAGTTTCATATTCTTGTTATTTGGATTTAAAAAATACAGACCTATTGATCAGGCCTCAGTCTTTTCTTTTTGGTGGTCGATATGTTTTTCATCCTGTTCCACATTTACAGACTCAGATTCCTTGAGTACGATGATCTCTTGTGAACTGAAAACTGTTTCCATATCCAGCATGAGAATAAAGTCATCGTTTCTTTTTACCATCCCTGTGATCAGGTCGCTTCGGTAGCCTGATTGAAATGATGGAGGATCTTGAATTTCATCGTCTTCTATCTCGATTACCGCTTGAATGGCATCTACCAATGCACCTAAAATGATTTCTTGATTATCTACCTCCACGCTCAACACTACTATGCAGGTATCTACAGTATCCTTTATGGATGACATCCCAAACTTTATCCTTGTATCTATGACAGGAAGTACCCTGCCTCTTAGGTTGATTACCCCACGCATAAAAGCAGGTGCATTAGGAACTTTGGTGATTTTAGGAACTTCAATAATTTCTAGTATATGATTAACTGTCGATCCGAAAATCTCGTCGTCGAGTTTAAAGGTCAGGTAAGACTGACTATTGATAACTGAGCTTTCCATAGGTTACATTATTTGATGATTCACTTATTAGTTTTTTCAATAGTTTATTAATGTCAAATACCAGCGCTACTGTGCCATCTCCGAGGATGGTTGCACCACTAAATTCTTCCTGGTTTTTATACATCGTTCCCATTGGTTTCAGTACGACCTGATGTTCACCGATGATAGTGTCCACCGAAATGCCTACTTCTTCATTTAGAAATTTTATTTTAATTACCTGATTAAGTTTAGGTGAAGGGGTTTCGCAATGCAGAGCTTCTCTTAAATGAAATACAGGCATGCGTTTACCATCAAGTACCAGCTGCTGATTTACATTCATGAGCAATGCCGCTGGTATTTCGTAGCACTTATCTACTAAATGAAGGGGTATAACATAGGTATTCTCACCGATCTCAACCAACAAACCGTCTATGATTGATAGGGTTAAGGGTAAACGTATAATGAAAGATGTGCCTTTTCCTTTTTCAGATTCGATGACAACATCACCCTGCAGATCTTCTATACCCCGTTTTACTACATCCATGCCTACTCCGCGGCCGCTGATATCGCTTAACTCAACCGCCGTTGAAAATCCTGCTTTAAAGAGTAGCTGGTAGGTTTCCTGCTCAGTTAGCTCTACATCCTCCGAGATGATTTGTTTGTCTATAGCTCGCTGGCGTACCTTTTCTAAGTCAATACCGGCTCCATCATCGGATAATTTAATGAAAACATTAGTACCCGAATTATAGGCTTCAATTTTTATTGTACCGCGCTCGTTTTTACCCAGTTCTTTCCGCACATCGCTGTGCTCTATACCATGATCTATACAATTCCTCATGAGATGAAGCAAAGGGTCACTTAGCTTTTCAATAATGGATTTATCTAGCTCGGTATCCGTTCCCTCTGTGACTAACTCAATGTTCTTTCCGAGCTCTTTGGACAGGTCACGTACTAATCGCTGGAAGCGAATAACAAGCGTATCAATAGGAATTAGACAGATGGAGAAGGCATTATCGCGTAGATTGCGTGTGATTTTGCCCATACCCTCGGTTACAGCACCTAACTCGGCTATTTCCAAACCATTTACTAACATACTTAGTCGTGCCTGGGTAGTTACTAACTCGCTAATCTGATTCATAAGCGCATCCAATTTTTCAGAAGATACTCTGATCGAATTGATAGCATTCTTATTCTCTACGGTGGATGTGTTTTTTTGAGCTTTTGATATACTTTGGCTCTCGTTTTGCTCTAACCGCGCTTCATTAATAACCTGAGAGACTCTGTCGATGCCAAAAGGACGATTTAAGGGATCTTCTGCCTGAAATGTAGCTTCTACTTGATTATTTAGAGCAGGTCTATCAACTATCAGTTCAATACTGATATCGGCTGCACCTTCCACAAACAGAAATACATCCTCAATTTCGGGCAATGGGCATGAGGTTTCCAGTATTACTTCAAAGGAAGTGTGGCAGTCAGTCAATGCTAACTTTTCCAGCTCAGGTAAATCATTTATTGCCGGAAATGCCAGCCCTTTACCTAACTCCAATAGATCTTCTAATAAGTACATTGGGTTAGAGCCGTTTTTCAACAGATCTTTGAAAGGCTTAAAGGAAATATAATAGGTGGAAAGTGATTCATGAACCGGTAATTCATCTTTCACCATTTCTGAAACCACATTCCCGGTAGTGAACTTTTTAATTTTTTCAAGTAGCATAGCCTGTGCATCAGCCAGCTTTTCATCCTGAGATTCCGGGTCATCAATTAATATTTTTAAGTGATCAACCGATTGCAGGGTAAGCTCGAGAATCTCCGGAGTAGTGGTAAGTGTACCTTCACGCAGCGCGTCATATATATATTCCAGCTCATGGGTAAAATCATTCACCCTGGTAAATCCAAACATGGCGCTGGAGCCTTTCAGCGTATGCATTACCCTAAAAATCCTTTCGATAGATGCACGGTCTGTTAAATCTTTTTCGAAAATGAGTAGGGCCTCTTCGAGCTCACCTAGCAGTTCGGTGGCTTCCTGAATGAATATTTGCTGAAGGCTGTCCATCGCTCTTTTTTATCTCAATATTTTCTTTACCACAGCCAAAAGCCTGTCCTGAGCAAATGGCTTCACGATCCAGCCCGTGGCGCCAGCTTTACGCGCTTCGTCTTTTTTGGCTACCTGTGATTCGGTAGTGAGTAACAGTACAGGCAGACCCACTTTCGAGTCATCATTACGGATCTCTTTCAATAAGCTTATCCCGTCCATCTTCGGCATGTTCAAGTCGGTAATTACCAAGTCTACATCAGTATGGGTAAGGTGGTCAATGGCTTCCACTCCATCCGATGATTTATGCACATGATAACCCTCTGACTCGAGTGTCATTCCTACGAGTTCACGGATACTTTCAGAATCGTCAACAATTAACACTTTCATTATTTTCAGATTTAGTTTGTAATAGATTTATAATGTTTAGCCTGGAGAGCATAGCAGTGTCTTCTTCAGAAAAACGGAGGTTAAACTCTGATACCAAGCCTTTTATTTCCAAGTGTTTTTTTAAAGCCAGCAACAACTGTATAAAAGAGAAATCGATTTTATCGTATTTGTCCAGCTCTACTACTACCTTTTCCGGTGACTTATTGATATTATTAAGAATCTTGCGTTGTACTTCTTCAAGATTCCGCGCCTCTAAATCGCCCTGAAAAGAGATCTTCAATATTTTTTTTCGGAGACTTGTTTTGATACACTGCATTTAAAAAAAACTTATTTGTTCTTTATCCGAATTGACATCATAGCCTTCACCATGCTGCATTTCCACCTTTAAAAAAGCGTCTAAAATGACCCGCTCCTGTTGCATAGTGTAGTATTTAGCTACAGTCTTCACCTGTTGTATACAATCATCTGTAGCCAGGCTGTTAGAATATTGATATTTCAGTAGTCTTAGTTGGTATATCTCACGTACGTTGGCGACCTCCCTGAGAATCTCTGTATTATAGCGATAAAGTGATTTGATCTCTTGAATATGCAAGAAGAGCATTCTGTGATTCTTTGATATCTCCGTGAGTGCAGTATGAACCGCATCTGTGGTATTTAAATAGAGGTTGATAGCATCCTGAAATTGATTTAGGTTTAGCTTAACCAACGGACGATAGGCTACCACATGATTGGATGGTGCCCTCAGTCCACCTTTTAAAAAATCAGTAGTTTGTTTAATATGCAGGAGTCGTTGTTGAAGTACATCTACATACTGGAGGTCGGAGACTATTTCTGAAAGCTTTATCCTCGCAGGATCCGATAAGACCTGGTCAATGTCCAAATCTTTAAGTATGTCTAAAATTTGTTTGGTAGACCTAAAGTCTTTACAGGCATACTCGTCAATTTTTACTAGAGACCGCTGGACGGACTCAAACGAATTAAGAATTTCGGGAATATTCGAGGCTGATATGGTGGTGTAACTACTCATTAAAACAAATCCACAGAGATCTTTTGGAGAAATAATGTGAATAAAATATCGCCGGCCACTGAAATGGTATTGGCCGTTACGAGCACTGTAATTTCTTCATTGTGAGAGTCGGTTATCTGAATTTCAGTTTTATCTGTAAGCGGAGTTTGTTGCAACTCATCGTGGATAAGGGTGAAAGCTTCCTCGCTATCTTCTTTTATGTATACTCCTAATAATGAGTTTACTGATTGGCCAAGAATGTTTCTCTTTTCAAGGCGGATGAGTTCTGCTGCAGATCTATTGCAAAAATCTATTATACCGTGTCGGTTGAAACCTATGAAACCATCTGCACAACCTTCGAGTATGGCTTCACTACGTAATTTCTCTTGCTCCAATTGCTGAAGTTGAGACTGTTTTGCAATAACTCCCTGGTTAAAAAAGTGCGCTCCAAATAGCTCTGCTACTCTCTCCAGATGGTTTTTTATAAGTTCGGATTCCGAGTATAAAAAACACATTTCCAGGACTCCGTATGCCTTACCTTTGAAAGAAAGCGGGAAAACTCCTATCCATGTGGGGGTAGTTTCACCTAAGCCAGAAGATACACGAATGTAATCATCAGGTAAATTTCTTAAAACTATAGGTTCATTATCCAGTACGGACTGACCTAGTTGACCTTGACCAAAATTAATACTGCACCTGTCTGGTCTGTTACTTAGTCCATAGCCTGCAGCTAAAGTTAATAACTCCTCCTGTTCATCGCTTTTATAAAGAGCAGCATGAAAGCAATTGATTTGCTTAGAAATTTCACTTAATACCAGTTGATTGATGTCGTTGTTTCCCGTTTCTTCTAAAAATATTTCGTTTGTCTTATTGAAACACTGCTGTAGATAGGTTTCATCGAATATTTCTTTTTGAACCTCTGGATTTTGAACTTCTTGTTCAGGTGGTTCAGGGTCTGACGAAATTGTACTTTCCATTTCCAAAGCACCAATGTCTGTCAAAGAACTTGGCATTGAAACGTACTGCAGTTTCTGTATACCTTGATTGTATATACTGCGACGTATGAAAAAAAATAATAGAGCGAGTGTGCCTAGCACGGCGACAACGAGATAAATTAAGTCCATACTTCTTGTATTTGTTTAAACATCTATCTGACACAAACTTCAGAATAGCGTCTATTTTTTCAAATCGGATAAATCGCTCAATCTTGCTTGAGTGAATACCCGTAATGGCATAGGTAAAAACACTTATTTTTGATGTCAAAAAGTTGATCTCGCTATGTGCTGAGGTGGGCGGGGCTCAAGCTCCTAAGAAAAGAAAAAGCCCTGGCATCAAGCCAGGACTTGTCGGGATGACTGGATTCGAACCAGCGGCCCCCACTACCCTAAAGTGGTGCGCTAACCGGGCTGCGCCACATCCCGAAAGGGAGTGCAATATTAAAAAATTATTGACTTAACTCCTTATGGCTTTTTATCAATATTTATGACTTACATTTTGTTGTTAACGCATATTACATAGTATTGCGATTTATCGGGTATTACATGAAGAAATGGCCTTGCCTTTTAGCGTTTATTCTTATCAGCTTCTGCTCTCAAGGGCAGTCGGCCTTGGTAAAGCGTGCGCTAAAACAGCTTTCTGATCAGGACTTTTCAAAAGTAGAAGGTACCTTACTAAAGGTAGAGGAAAAGGACAGTCTCTACTCGGGATTGTACTATGCCAAATCGAAGCTTTATTTTAATGAAACTTATGAAGGGTTTAACATAGACTCTGCTCATATTTTTCTGCTAAAAGGTCAGCAACTACTTGGTATTGTCGAGGAAAAAGACAGTATAAGATTAGCGAAGGCCGGCGCCAGTATGACGGCTTTCGAAAAACTTAAGATATCGATTGACAGTGCAGCCTTTGAAAGGTCCAAGGCCTTAAATACAGAAGAGGCGTACTTGTTTTTTTTGAAAAACTATTCCAGTACCAGGCATGAACATGAAGCCATTGAACTCAGAAACACCAAAGCATTTGAAGCTGCTGTTAAAATCAATACTTACCAGGCATACCGAACTTTCATGGACAAATATCCTAAGTCAGTTCAATATGGTGAAGCCAAAGAGCGGTATGAGCGCCTTTACTTTGAGAAAAGTACGTCAGACGGTAGGCTTGCCAGTTTTCAAAAATTCCTGAATACCCATCCATCTACACCGTATCGCAATGAATTAGAGTTTAGGATTTATCAGGTTACAACGGCTGATCATCGGCTCGCGTCTTACAACAGATTCCGTCAGCAATACCCTGAGAGTAACTATGTACAATCAGCTGAGCGATTCGGATATCATGCTGGCAGAGAAAATGGAATCACATTCAGGGCAACCTACCTAAAGGATTCGTTAGAAGTTTTTGAAAAGTTTCCAAAAGAACTACTGTTCTACAGAGAAGCAAAGAAATATGGATTGATGGATCTGGATGGGCAGGCGGTTTCTGACCCTAAGTTCATCAATATTGATGCTTCTTATCTATGTGATGGAATTCAAGGTGATGTATTCTTGGCAGATGGTACTATTTACAGTGTCACCGGAGCAGCCGTTGCTTCTGAAGTTAAAAATTTCGATGAGCTCGGTGCAGGTTTACTTGCTGTACAACAGGCCGCAGGAATTCGTGTTGCTCATAAATCAGGACAATTCATTTACGATGGTCTTTTTGAGGAGGTGAAATTGTTGAATAATCAATTTATGGCGTTAAAGTCAGGCAGCAAGTGGGGCTTGAGAACTATTTCGGGCATAACATTAAGTAAACACGATTGTGATGATATACACCATGTGGGTAGTTATATCCTATTTGAAAAAGACAGCCGATTTGACATTAAGACCTCGGACCAACTCATTAGATCTGCTGATAACCGTCCCATCAATTATCAATATCTTTTTGACGACTATGAGTTATTAGAGAATGGCGCTATTTGGCTGCATTCGGCCTACGGAGAGGTGATCTTTGATCAGGAATTGAATGAGTTGGTTCCGTATCAAAAACAAGAGATCAGCTTTTTACCGTTTGGCTATTCAATAAAAGCTAATCAGGGTTTTACGTTATTGAACGATTCCTTTCAGCCTGTAAACAACCAACTGTATGATGACCTTTCATATAATGAGAACTACCTTCACGCCAGTTTTGATAGCCTTTCAGTACTGATTCGTACGAATAATTATGTGGAGATAGGAAAGTTTGAAAAAGTAGGGTTGTATGGAAATCAGTTTGCCATTGGATACTCCGGTGATACCGCTGTAGTATTCGGTACTAATGCTTCCAGCATTACTCTTCCTGCCGAAAGTTCATTATCATTAATAAGTGCCGCGGGCTCCAAAGAGTTTCTTCTTTTTAAATATAAGGATG
>JBCDHA010000113.1:0-8694 GCA_038750705.1 Bacteroidota bacterium | reverse complement strand
TAAAACCTATGCTGCCTAAATGGCTTCAAAAGACGCAGCAAAATAGTTGGGAACCTGAAATATTTATTTCGGGTATCGTTTTATTCGGTTTATTACAACTTCCGGAATATCTCAATGAGTTTCGGCTTTACTTTAAAAGGGAGGTTTTTGGCTTGAGCAACAACGTTGACAATTTCATTGGTATGATGATTACAGGAATACAGTGGTTAAGCTTTGGCTTAATTCTGCACCTCTTTTTCAGAGGTATATGGATAGGTCTTGTAGGCCTCAGTTACGTGTTCCCCAGTGGAATTAAAAATGAAAACCTGGACTACCAAGGGAAATTCAAAAATCGAGTTAATGCAATACCTGATTTTACCGACCAAATCATTCGATTAGAGAAAATAAGCTCCTCAATTTTCAGTATTAGTTATTTTCTATTCATGAGCATCCTAGGTGCCTATTCATTTATTGTTGTTTCGATAATAATTCCTGTATACCTTTTCCTTTACATAGGTCCTTACGGAATAGAGGATTTAGCTAACAATCCAAGTCTCGCCCGAACAGTTAATTCATTTACTATTGGCGTCCTTTGCTTGGGGCTGATATACATGTTCGATTTTCTATCCTTAGGCTTACTCAAAAAATGGCGGTTTGCTGCTAAAATATACTATCCGCTGTATCGTATTGTAAGTGTACTCACCTTCAGTCATCTTTACCGTAACATTTACTATATCCTAATATCGAATTTCAAAAAGTGGAAGGTTGTAGTTTTTATTTTAGGGTTCATTACCATTACTTTTTTTCTTGTTGGCTTCAACGCAAATACTTCTTCCTCAAGCAGAAAATTATCTCAGTTAGAGTTTTATGGCAGTGCCGAAGGAACTTTTCATAGTAGCTCAGCATATGAAAATTTAGATGGCGGCTCATCATATCAGAGAGCTTCAATACAAAGTGATATAGTTAAAGATGATGTACTTAGATTATTTATAACCCACTATTCATACTACGATGATTCTGTGAAGGTTCTCTGTGATTATAAGGAGATGCTTAGCTCCTATTCCACGGATTCACTCAAATTGCAGTGCCTATCACGGTTTTATATGGTTAGTGTGGATGACTCAACATATTCGGATATTAACTGGCGATTTCATCTACATCAAGTGAATAAACACAGGGGCATAATTGCCTATTTAGATATTAGTCAACTGGAACGTGGAAGTCATATAGTAGAAATTAATCACAAGAATTGGCCTAGAAAAAGGTACCAGCAGATACCATTTTATAAGGAATAGATTAGAAATTTTATAACCATCAAATAAGGTATCAGGCTTCTTATTTTTTTAACTTCGAGCCATGGAGCAGTTTGTTGTATCAGCCAGAAAATATAGACCGCAGGGTTTTGACGAAGTCGTTGGGCAGAGCCACATCACCACGACTCTGAAGAATGCTGTAGACAACAATCAACTGGCTCAAGCTTTGCTATTTTGCGGGCCACGTGGTGTGGGAAAAACTACTTGCGCACGCATTCTGGCAAGAATGATCAATGAGTTTGATGAAAATAGTGATGCGAATGCACTTAACATTTTTGAGCTTGACGCTGCATCGAATAATTCCGTTGACGATATTCGAAACCTTATTGACCAGGTAAGGTATCCACCGCAATACGGTAAATACAAGGTGTATATAATAGATGAGGTCCATATGCTTTCGAACGCAGCTTTCAATGCGTTTTTGAAGACACTCGAAGAACCGCCATCCTACGCTATTTTCATTTTAGCTACTACGGAAAAACATAAGGTAATACCAACTATCCTTTCCCGGTGCCAAATATTTGACTTTAGTCGTATTCAGGTTTCTGATATTGCAGACCATCTAAAGGGTATAGCTGACAGGGAGTCGATAACTGCCGAGGAAGAGGCATTACACCTTATTGCTCAGAAAGCCGATGGAGCGCTTCGTGATGCTCTTTCTATTTTTGACCTGATCGTCACATTTTCAGAAAACAGAAATGTTACCTATCAATCAACCATAAGTAACCTTCATATTCTTGATTATGAATACTACTTCAAAGTAGTGAATCATTTAACAGCTGAGAGCCTATCTGAGACATTACTAATTTTTGATGAAATTTTGAAGCAAGGTTTTGACGGGCACAACTTTGTAACCGGCTTGAGTGAACACCTGCGAAATTTAATGGTATGTAAAGATCAAGCAACGGTACAGCTCATGGAAGTGCCGGAAACAGCTAAAGTTAAATACATAGAACAAGCACAAAATACTTCACTTTCATTCATACTATCTGCATTGAACATCTTAAGTAAATGCGACCTTAGTTATAAGACAAGTAAAAACCAGCGGCTTCATGTAGAGTTGGCGCTCATGAAGCTCACACACCTAAACACAGCCATCAGTCTTGCTACTCATGAGGAGAATGGCCTAAAAAAAAAAAGTAGTTTAAAAGCTCCTGAGGAAAACAAAAAACCATCGCCAACTTTGGATCAGGTTAAACTGTCAACGCAAGTGGCAGAACAGCCAAAAAATTTGGCAACCCCGGCATTTCCGAAACCGACTTCTAAACCCTCAAAACTCAAGAGCACGTCGCGAATACCCACGGCAATAAGTGAAGTAAAACCTGTCCGGTCAGGAGAAGAAAAAGAAAGTGCACCTAAGCCAGAAGAAACAAAAGAAACCTACGGTCAAGAGCCTTTTGATTTCGAAAAATTAAAATCAGTTTGGAAAACTTTTGCCGAACAAAAAAAGACCGAAGGAAAGGACGCCGAGTACGCTGTACTAAAGCAAGAATTCAAACTTAAGGATAAGTGTACAATTGTACTTACATTGACCAACAGCGTTAAAATAAACATACTGGATAGGTTCAGGTCGGACCTTATTACATATTTAAAAACGGAGCTGGACAATGGCAGCCTGGAATTAGAAACGGAGCTTATAGAAGAAGATGTAAAGCGGGTGCCTTACACCAATAAAGAAAAATTTGAACATCTGGCACAAAAAAAGCCCATTCTTAACGAGCTTAAGAAGAGGCTTGGTTTAGATCCCGACTTTTAAATCAGTTTTATACTTATTCAGAATAGTTTTTCCACGAGTAGGCCAAACCTATTGTTAGTTGCTGGCTCAACTGGACCTCATCCACCTGATCAAAATCGTAAATGACAATAGCGCCTAAACTCACATTTAGAAATTTATTAACAGATGCAGATAGTGTTAAGTCAAGCCGGTGGTCCCATCTATCGAGATCAAAATCGTCATAATTTATAAACATTAAATACTTCCATTTGAGATTGAGGTTTTCGGCAATGTCTTTGTCAAAATCGGCCTGCAGCTGAAATGCAGTCCACTCTGTTCTTACATTGTCACCTAAGTCAACACCAAATTGGCCTTTTGTAGGATCGTCTGTACTTGGTAGGTCAGCAAGGTCGTCGTCCAATACAAAAGTGAACCTGGGCGCCAATGGGGCGATCCTGAGACTAAAGTAATCAGCAGGTTTGTATTCAAAACCTATAGCTGAAGTTAAGAATGCAGGTGCAAATAAATTAGAGATCTTGGTCCTTGTTTCTGCGCCATTGGCGTCTTCATCAAATGAATATCCTATGGCAAACTGCGACAAAAAGCTGAGTGACGTAAATAAATTCCACTTCTCGCTGAGTTGCCGGCCGTATTTGGTGTCCAAATACATCCTGTCCAAGGCCTTACGAGCATTTTGGTCTTGATTTTGTACTACGCCATAACCAAGATCAATCTCATTGTCCCAGGTATGTATATCTTTTTTGTAGTTTGCCTTGAAATTAAGGTAAGAGCTTAAACCTACCGAATTTACACCACCACCGGTCCATTCATCGGAGAATGAAGCTTGATTGAAATTCAATCCTGCTTTAAAGCTCTTACGCCAGTAAGTGGTGTCTTGAGAGTAAGTAGCAATACTAATTGCCAAGCCTGCTAATAAAAGTAGAACTTTGTTCATAACTGCTTAAAGTTAAAGTTGGTATGTGCAAATATGACTTGTGAATATCATATTTAAAACACCGGGAAGATATTTAGCAGATCAGAACTATAAGTTGTTAACCCTGACTTCTTCCAGCGCGGTCTCGGTCAGAGGTTTCGTGATGAATTTGATTACGTGATTGTTATTTACAATTTTATCGATATCACGCTTATTATCCGAACTCGATAAGATAATGACCTTACATTTATCCTTTATAAGGTTATTGAATTTTTCAAATTCATAGAGGAAGACAAATCCATCAACAATTGGCATATTGATATCCAGGAATATCAAATTGGGAAGTTCTTCTATATTCTCCTGATTGTCGCGTAAATAATCAAGCGCGCTCTTACCAGAATTCTTTACTTCTACTCTGTTAGCAAATTTTGTGATCTCAATAATACGCTTACTGATAAAATTATCAGTTTCGTTATCATCTACAAGCATCACTAAATCTATCGTCTTTGTATCACTCAACATTCAGGTTTTTGAAAGTTTCAAATCAAATAGTTGGTTCTATTTGGACCAAAATAGTTTATTTTCTATCGGTTGCAAACATAGTAATTAAAAAACTTTTTACGATTACTCAAAAAAGATTCAATTAGTCTGATGTAAGCTTTTTTATTTTTAACACTTCACCAAGCTTTATACTCGCCTCATTTTTATCATTCCAATCAAGTAAATCCTCAACTCTTACCTCATTTGACCGGGCAATACTGTACAAGGTATCACCTTCTTTAACGACATACCTAATGAAAAACGAATCACCGTTTTGTTCTTTTTTCAACATTTGAGGCCTTTTAGCCTCAGAATCACGCTTCACATATACTTTTATTTTTTGGTCTATACTGAGTTTATCATTGATGCTAAGTCCATTCCATTCAAGTATATCTAGTACGTTCACCTGGTACTTTTTTGAAATGGCATAAAAAGTATCCCCAGCAGCCACGGAATGAATATGAGCGGTTGAATCTGCGGTGGATAATGCTACCTGGCCTTCTGTTAAAGTGAGCTGTACAGCATCGTCAAACTCTGCTGAATCAGGTAAGACCGTCATCGCGGCTTCTTCTTGTTCTAGTTTATCCAACGAATCCAATTGTTGAAGAAATGTGAGCGGCTGACGCGCTTCATTATCGCCCTCCTCAACTGCTGATATTGCCACAGCAGCAGCATTTTTCGTAGAAGATGAATCAGCCTGTGCCGGTATAGGGGCCTTTTTAACAGGCTCCGGCTCTACAATATCTTTGTATTCAATAGGCACCTTGGCAGGTCGGATATATCTTAACCATACCACACGACCGGGTTTTAAAACTTCATCTGCTTTCATGCGATTTTTAATCCGTAGCTTTTTCTTCTTCACACCATATTTTTGGGAAATGTCCCACAGGTTCTCCTCTTCCGCCGCTATGTGATACCTGGCCCTGGCCTTAGAACGCTTTGACTTCAAATAGTAAACCTGCCCGGCTATCAATTGATCATCTATAGCAAGATCATTGTACTTAAGAAATTTTGAAAGCTCCAGGTTGCCGAGTGCAGCAACAGCCGGAATCTTATCTCCCGCTCTTGCCAAAATTCCGGGTAAGCCGTTTATTTCTACAAGTTCACCTTGCGCGGCAAGGGTTTCATCTTTTATAGCAGGGAATTCCGCAGGATCGGCCAAGTCATAATTGAGGGTACCCGTAGTCGCAAGTTTCTCAGCAACCGTTTCAGAACTAAGCGCCACGAGGGCAGCATTTTCGGTTGGAATAATTACAGTGTATTCTTTATCGTCTGGTATTCGTCCTTTTCGCAGCCATTTATTGTACCTACCTACCTCTTCGGAGTCTACTCTGTAAAGCGCGGCTATATCATTCAGGCTTTCATTTGGAACCGCTTTATGCTCGATCAGTTTAATTTGCGGCGCACCCCTTACAGCTTGCTCATAGGCAATTTTGTGCGCCAAATATTTCTTGACATACCAGTAAGTCTTCTTATTGATAGTCATTGATTTTTCCCCCCGATGTTTATCTGCTCCTACTTTTAAAGCCGTACCCGGCCCCATTTGATAGGCCTGCAATGACATCAACCAATTGTCAAAGAAGCTATTGTTGTTTTTTTTCATGTACCGCGCTGCGCCTCGTGAGGCAGCAACTATATTCATTCTCTCATCTACCTGCCTATCTACCCTCAA
This sequence comes from Bacteroidota bacterium, assembly GCA_038750705.1. Classification (GTDB taxonomy): domain Bacteria; phylum Bacteroidota; class Bacteroidia; order Cytophagales; family Cyclobacteriaceae; genus Fulvivirga. The sequence continues at coordinate 2,542 of JBCDHA010000113.1, read as the reverse complement.
CCCTACTTCCATAGCGGTAAAATCCTTGAATTGCCAAAAACCAACCGCATTGGAAGCGGAGACAGCATCAGATATAAGCCCACTTTCCTGAAGAACTAGAAACTTAAAATCATCTGGCAAATTTTCTTCATTAAAAACTCGCTCGATGATAGGGAAATAGCTTTTCGCTTTTTCCACCTGCTTATTGAAGTAGGTAGGACTACGTGTGAGCTTATCTACATCTTCCTGAATTTCTTTTCGCGCATCTTCCATGATACGCAGTTTCATATCGGCAAATTGAAGCCTTGAGGGTACTTTGGGACCCTGGCTTTTAACTAAAAATGGAAGAAGCAGCAACAGAGCAAAAAATCGAAACTCCATATTAAAAAATTATACCTTTCGTAGCACCATCAAACCATCTCTAACAGGAAATAAAACGTTTTGAACGCGCTCATCATTATGAACATGCTTGTTAAATTCATCAAGCGCTAAGGTATCCTTATCTTGTTTAGTATTCAAGACTTTACCACTCCAGAGTACATTATCAGCAATAATAAAGCCGCCAACCCTGACTTTTGGTAGAACCATTTCATAATAATTGGAATAATTGATCTTATCCGCATCTATAAAAACAAGGTCAAAAGTGTTTTCTAACTGCGGAATAATTTCGAGAGCGTCGCCAATGCGATAGTCTATGGTACTACCCAAAGCTGATTCTGAAAAAAAAGAACGGACCTTTTCTTCAAGCTCTTCATTAATATCTATGGTGATTAGTTGGCCATTCTCAGTCAATCCTTCGGCCATACATAATGCGGAATATCCTGTATAGGTACCTATTTCCAAAATCGCCGATGGTCGGATCATATTTGAAAACATGCTCAATATTCTCCCTTGTATATGCCCTGAAAGCATACGAGGCATGATGACGTTGGCGTGGGTATCCCGATTAATTTTGCTCAGTAAAACAGGTTCCTGCTCGGAATGTGCTTCGGCATATCGTTGGATATCTTCATTTATAAACTCCATAGCTAATTTGGAATGTAAGTTAATAAGCTTAACTGATCTTCATGAAACATTTCGTTAGCCACCTCAATCAGTTCAGCGGCAGACGTTTGCTTGATCCTATCAAAAATTTCCTCCAGAGAATCAATCCGGTCGAGGTCCAAAAGGCTCTTTCCCATCATGAGCATAAGGCTGGCATTATTTTCTTCCGCCATGGCTAGCTGACCCATTATTTGCTCTTTAGCAGTATGAAGCTGACCCACGCCCAAGGGCTTTTCTCGAAGCTGCTTCAATTCCCTTTTAACCAGCTGAATACTTCTTTTAAGCTGAGTAGGCTCAGTACCAAAAAATATGGCAAACAGACCGGTATCGGTATAGGCATGATAAGAAGCATCTACAGAATATACAAAGCCATATTTTTCCCTTAACGCCAGATTCAATCTCGAGTTCATACCTGGTCCACCCAGTAGGTTTGTCAGCATAAAGAAAGGAATACGCTTATCATCTGATAGGGCATAGGCGTTTCTGCCTATGGCACAGTGCGACTGCGTGAGACTCCGCTTTACCTCACTGATTTTTGGTGAATACTTTTCAAAACCCAATCGAGACATGGTGGCTGAAAGTCTCGGAATACTGCTCAGGTATTTATCAGCCAGACGTTCTACTTTCTTAAAGGGCACATTTCCGACAGAACAGAACACTATGCGTTCTGTGTTTAAGTGTTGTTTAATGAATTTTCTGAAGTCATCCCTGGCAAAGGATCTAACACTTTCTGCCGTGCCTAAAATATTCATACCCAAGGGGTGATCACCGTAAACAATGGTATCAAATTCATCTTGTATAGCATCGTCTGGCGCGTCATAATACATGGCCATTTCTTCGAGTATTACGTTCCGCTCCCGCTCGATTTGCTTCTCCGGAAAAATCGAATCAAAAGTGATATCTGTGAGTAATTCGAATGCCTTTTCAAAGTGTGCTTCCAGTACAGAGGCATAAAAAGTAATTTTTTCCTTGGTAGTGTAGGCATTGAGTTCCCCGCCTACAGAATCTATACGATTAAGAATGTGATAGGCCTTGCGTTTTTTAGTACCCTTAAAGGCCATATGCTCCCAAAAATGTGCTATCCCCTGGTTGCTGGCTGTTTCATCTCTACTGCCAATATCAAGCATAAATCCGCAATGTGCGATTTTAGTATGCCCAACTTGCTTGTGAACCAGACGAATGCCATTCGCCAATGTATGTATTTCGTACTCCATCCGTTTACGCCAAATAAGGCGCAAAGTTAACCGGATTTATTGCCGTTAGCAATGATCTTTTATATATGGATTATTAACCATTTAAATTCCGCGTACGAACAAAACCGACCGAAATCGGGCGATCAATTTGGGGGATTATCAGCGTAATTAGGCCAAAAATCCACTTAATTGTTGGCACATGTATTGCAAAAAGAATAGTGGACTTTAATTTGTACGACTATGGAGACAGTAAAAACCTGCTTTACACTGAACTACACTGAGGAGCAATACCAAAAGGCGAAGGCCTATGTAGAAGACATGAAAAG